>NZ_JACSWC010000032.1 GCF_016888165.1 Halomicronema sp. CCY15110
GATCGGGCCGCGTGCTCACCTTAAGCGTCGCCCTGACCTCGCTGGTTTATAGCTTGCTGTGCTTGTTCCAAGGGGCGCCGACCACCTTGCAACTGGTGGATAACTTTGGCGTCACCTTGATGATTGATGACCTCAGCGGGTTCTTCATTTTGACGAATGCGCTGGTGACGGCAGCGGTGGTGCTGTACTGCTGGCAGCTGAATAAGTCCAAATTCTTCTACACCCAGACGGTGATTTTGCATGG
>NZ_JACSWC010000320.1 GCF_016888165.1 Halomicronema sp. CCY15110
TTGAGTGGACGAGCCATCTTTTGTGCTTGAAATCAGTACTCCTATATTCTGCTTCACCTCATAGGGAATTGGTATCAGTTGTGAATTGTCAGAAGCGGACTTGACGGGCGCGGTGTTGATCGCGGCGCAACTCGACTGGGCTGATCTGTGGAATGCGGTATTGATGGGGGCGGATTTGCGTCAAGCCTCGCTTTACGGAGCCAATTGCGAATCAGCGAACTTCAGTTTGGCGAATTTAAGCGGAGCCGATCTCCGTGAGGCGAACTTTGAACAGGCCCAATTCAATGGCGCTTGCTTTGATCAGGCGATCGTGCGCGGGGCTTTATTTACCGATGCCTCTGGTTTAGCGGATGAGCAAAAGCGGTGGTTGCGGCAGCAGGGCGCGCTGAATGTAGATCGGTAGAGTGATGGAGTAGTCAGGGCGTTGGGTCGCAGGGTAGTTGGGTCGCAGGGTGGGTGAGTATTGGCCCTGGCCTTGTGATGGGATAAGTCAGGTTTTACCCTCCCGTTTGGATAGCGGTTTCGGCGGTCCATGACTTGATCAGAGGACACGCCTCGCCATCCCAAAGCTTGGGGATGCCACCTTTGCAAGCTACTCGCTGTACCAGAAGGCGTCGGCGATCGCGCCCCCTTCTTCTTCAAAAAAGTTGATGGGATTGAGTACCACGATGTGCTGAGTCAAGTCATCGCCCAGGCGGCGCTGCACGCGATCGGGAATGCCGTGACCGTAGATGACGTGTCCATTACCTGCCAACACCACCACCTGCGTATTGGGATTGGCGGTTTTGAAGTCTGCGATCGTCATCGCCATGGTTTCATCCCAGGTCACTTGGGCGGCAAAAAAGTTGTCGAGATTGAAGTCGCCGTGAGCCCCGTGAGCCCCAAAGGCGGCAGCGACAAAGTCTCGATAGTCTTCATTGCTGGTGTCGATGTCCGCTAGCGGGGGAATGTAGCGAAAGTCGTCCCCCGCCAGGCTCGCCAAGCCTTCCCGCGCAATTTGCCGGGTGATTTCTGCTGGGGCATTCAAGGCCAGCACGGGCAGGTCATTCGCTTGGGCAAAACGCAGAAAGGGGGCATAAAATTCCCAGGGAAAGCCCCACCGTTCCAGATATTCCGTTTGGGCTACCAGTTCCGCTTCAGTGATTTCGCCCGCCAAGTAGCGATCGATCGCGGGCTGAAACGGCCGCTGAAACATCTCTAGGGCGATCGCAAGATCGGGATTTTCGGCGTGCAGTGCCTCAATAATTTCTAGCTGGGCAGCATGATCGGCGGCGCTATCGTGACGCTCACCCAAGTACACCACATCGGCTGTTCGCAACGCGGCAAAGGTGTCGTCTTGCACGCTGGAAATCGCGGCAGGTTGTTCAGTTGACGTAAGGGCGTCATCTGCGGAACAGGCCAAAGGAGACGTGATAAACACGGCCCCCAAGATGGCCCAGCCAAAGCCCCATTGCCGAAAACGTCGTGTCATGATGCCAGAAATTAATAAGTTGGCCGATTCATTGTGCAGTATAGAGTCAGTGCTGCCGTACTCGCCAAAATCGTGGCCGTGGTGACATCACACCCCATCAGGGCAAAGGCTTGATAGCTCAGTAAGCAAAAGATGCCAATGGTGCCGACGGGGGTGGTTAAAAATTCGCTAAATGCAACCAGTTCTTCCAGCAGTTTCAACAGGTTTAGCAAGCGATTGAGAATGGCCATAATCGTCAACCCTCGGATGAAGAAAAATTGGCAAGATAGCGAGAGTACTGGGTTTCGTGGCGGACTAAGCCAGCGTTACTGGCAGTCTGTCGCCACGGTTGGGCCGTTTGCACCATGTGGTGATGCAGTCCTGAGACATAGCGGCTAATCTGTGCGCCTGTGGGTATAGAGTCTGGGGGAGCGGTGCGATCGCGGTGTTGCCGATTCATCAATCGATGAGACATGATGCAGTTCCTCAATAACGGTCATTAGGGTGGAATAACGCGGTTGCTCAGTTGCCTAAAACAGGGGCTGTAGACTTTGAGTAAGAACTGATTTGGGCACTTTGCCGACAAAGGTTTCGGCCACCTCCCCTACGCCTTTGCGTAGCACCAGATGCGGCACCCCCGTCACGTTGAACGCCTGCACTTGGGCGCGCCATTGGGGGTCGTCGATATTCAACATGACGAAGTTTAGAGACGCCCCATAGTCTTGATGGATGGCTTGCAAGGTGGGGGCCATGCTCTGACAGGTGGTACACCAGTCGGCATAAAACTCGATCAAGGTGGGTCGGCCATTGGCGATCGCGGACTCGTAGGGCATCGCCGCTTGAGCGCTCGCTTTCAGCGTCATCAGGCCCGATACGGGGGAAAGGCTCTGGGCACCGGTCACCGGACGGGTGAGCCAAAAGGCCGCGATCGCAAACGTCGCGATCAGTGCGATCGCCCACAGGCTGCGGCGATTCACATCGGAAGTAGCAGAAATACGATTCACGGTCATAGTGGGATGGGAATGATGAATTTCAGGATTTCAGCAGGGAGCGATCGCGGGTCGCTGACCATTAGAAAACGCCATCGCCTCGGGCTTGACCTTGGCAAAGCTATCTTCCAGCAAACGAATCTGGTCAGTCATGGGATTTAGTCGTAATACGCCAGGATGATTTGCGATACCCACCGCTCAACGCGGTTGCCCAACCACTGGAATAAAGCTGTCATGGCAACGATTAGTAGTAATACGCCAGAGCGATGTGAAATACGAGCATGACGGCAAAGACCGCCACAAAAAAGATGTGGCTAGTGAGCCACAGAGCCCGTAAGCCACGGATGAGAGGGCCTTTGGTTAGCACGGTGCTAGACCCTGGTAACTTGCCAAAATAACTGCGGGTAGATTCTAAGACGCCGGTTTCGGCCACGACCCCGACCAACGCCGTCAGCGTAGTGGCAAAAAAGACCCAAAGAAACACCGCGTTAAAGTTCAGGCCATTGGCCCCCAAGGTGTGAATCAGCACGACCCCCAGCAGGGCGACCCCCGCAAAGATGTGGAGGCTGCGCCAAAACATCATTGATCCCGGTAGTTTGATGCTGGCAATCCACCCGCGTCCCCGCTTCCGGACAGTCAACAACATTTCCAGAACCACAAACAGGAGGGTGGCATAGCCTGTGCTCTGCTTATAAAGCTCACCGCGAATAAACTGATGCAGATCGAACGATTGCGATCGCAACCAATCAAAATAGGCATCGCTTAGGGCAAACGGCACCAGCAAGAGCGCCGTTAACAGCGTTAACCCGATTAAGACTTTGAACCCAGGCTGAATACCCCGAGGCCGCATCGGTTTCCGGCGCTGCGGCGCGATCGCCGCAGCTGGCGTAACCAGGTCATCCCCAGCACTAGAGTTGGTCGCTGCCGACAGTTGGGTCGTATCGGTAATATCGCGGGAGTGAAAAGGCTTGCTCATGACTTAAGAAAAATGCAATAGAAAAACAGGAAGGCGAGGTTACCAGTCCGTGGTCAATGCCTCAGGGGGCTGACTCCCAGGGAAAAACTCAAGCAAACCTTAAGTCCCTTGGGGACTATAGCGACAGGTGGCAACCTGAATTGCTAACTGTGAACCTCGGGCCGATCCGTTGTGGTCATAAAAAGTCATGTCTCAAGAGCAGTGGTAACTGCTAACTGACCCAGGGAGCTAGAGAAGGGAGATGGTGTCACTCCCCCCTCTAGTTGGCTTCACTAGGAGACGTGAAGTGCTAGTTACCTGGGAACTAGCGTTAGCGGTGATTCACACTGGGTAAACGTCAATCACCATTAGCATTTAGGGAATGACTGAACGACCACCTAGCATCGTCCAGTCCTGGCCAAAACTTGAATACAAGGTTCCGATTCCCTAAGATCCCGATTGGAAATTAGCGCTTAAGCTCCTTCCAGGGGAATGTTGATCACCACGCCGCCCATGACGTCATCCACCACAAACTGCTTGTCGGGATAACGTTCCATGTGAACGGGGTGAGTGTTATGACAGGAGGCGCAAGCTTCTGCGACCGCAATATCGGGATATAGCGCCGAGAAGAACTGCTGACCGCCGACTTCCTGGTAATCCTTATAAGATTCGCCAGTTTCAATTACCGCATCCATCGCCGTTTGCTCAAAGTCATTCTTCGGCGCGTGGCTGTCGTTGATATACCAGGGAGAAATCAAGTTATAGGTGAAATACCCTTTCTCGTTGGCAATCTCAGAACCCAGTCGGAACATTTGGGCTGGTAGGGGAATGCCTGAACCTTGCTGCCAGGCTTCTGTGGCCTCAACGGGCACTACCCCATCAGGGTTTTCTTTACCTTCCAACATGTTCACTCGGCTCACCACGTGGCGAGTATATGCAGTCCGGTCAGCTTCCATCACCGTGTGAATGTAGTCAGCCACGAGCTCAGGCGAAATGCCTGGCGTCGCGGTGGCGGTAGTACCGCCGCCCCCGCAAGCAACAGCCGTGACCGAAACGGCCATAATGATCGCAATGAAAGCCACTGTGCGAGTGCGCAGGGTATTCATCCATTTTTCTACAAGTGCCATTGGGCTTGTCTCCTCTGTTTAGAAATCAGCAAACGAAGTTGCAAAAGTTACGTGATCGTGATGTGTGGGGTGAAATTGTTCGTAGGATACGAACGCTGGATTTGACGATCGCCCTAACCATCCCCTTGATCGGTGCGACGCGCCTCAAAGTCGCGCACCAACTCAAAGGTTTCGAGGGCCAGGGTCGGCGGGGCATCAAAGTTAGCCTCCACCAAGTCATCGTCAAAAATGCTGTTGTAGCTGTACTCCATGCCGTGGCAGTTCATGCACACGTCTTTGACCATGCGATCGCGAGGCAACAACGTGTAGGTGTTGTTGTGGTTGACCAGCGTTATCGCGTTATCGCCTGAGCCCGTTTCATGGCGCGGTAGGTGACAGGTAGCACAACTGACCGAGTTCGCTGAGGGGCGAGGCAAATTGCGATCGACCGCAAAGAGGTCAGCATGGCGGGAGTTGCCATAATTCAACGAATGATTGTCGCTATGGCAGCTCAAGCAAGAATCCACTGCCGCTTGCATCGTGTTGACCGAATGGACGTCATGGCAGCTATTACACGTCATTTGTCGATTCATCGCATCCGGTTGCATCGGGAGTCGAGCCATTGCGGGCGTGAGGGGTGTCTCCCCTTCCAACATCCGAATGCCGTGCTGACCGAGTAAGAAGGTATCAACATCCTGCTCGTGGCAGGTTTGACAACTTTCCACACCGGGCTGCGCCACAAATTCCTTCGTCTCCTTTGACTCATGACAGCTGGAACAATTGATTTCATTAAAAGCGTGGGCACTAGTTTGCCAAAGCTGGGTGGCTTCATCGATCTGAGCTTGGTCAACCGGGCTCGCTAAAGCCGAGTCTATATCGCCCCAGGTGAGCCCTAGCAGAATACCGACGATGACGACGAGGCGGCCCAATGAACGAATCAGAGTCATGTCCCACCTCCCAAAAACTCTTGCGTGAGATCAGGATTCGGGGCGGTTTCCACCTTGGTGAACACCGAGCGATCGGGCAGTTGCTGTACGGGTAGCATCGGCGGCTGATCGATGTTTTCAATCAAAAAGCCAGTCGAGATCGAACGATGATCGTGATAGTTGTGGCAACCCGCAGTCCAGCAGCCATCGGCCGCAAACCCGTCATGACTCTTGAGGCCGCCCTCAATAATGCCTTGGTGGCAATTCATGCACAGGTCGGGTTGCAAATGCACCCCCCGCCCAAACATATGGACATGCTCGTTATGACAGGTGGTGCAGGTCAGGGCTTCAATTTTTTCCAACTCCCCGGCCCAACGGGGATCCCGAAACTTGCTCGGCCCATGCTTGTCTTCCGCCATTTCGGCCTCGTGACAGCGCATACAAGTTTCGTTACTCACTGGCTTAAATCCCTCATGGCAAGAGGCACAAGAGGTTTCAAATATGTAGTGACCCACAGAGGTCTCTCCTGGCAAAAAGACTTGCTTGTTATCTAAAGCAAAGGCTGCTCCAAACCAGGCCACTAAGGCAATACACGCCAGGACGATCGCGGTCTTTAGGTTAAAAAAAGATCGCCATCTTAATGCTTGGCCTCTCAACGCCATCGATCTTGCTCCGTGCAATCCTCCGCGTTAAACCAACAAGAACAGGACAATCAGAGCGATGACGCCGCCGCCAATGACGCCGGCTGCCGCCCCAGTGCTGATATTGCTGTCCGGTGCTTCTACAGCGGCGGTCGTCCCCAGTTGCACGTCCGCTTGGTCATAGTCGGCCCCCTTCAGCATGACTGTAGTGATTAGCCCATAGGCCTCCACCCAAGCCTGCTTAACTTCATCTGTCCAATCACTACCCAAAAACTGTTCAAAGGTTTTGATCAATGAATTACCCACTAGCGGATAATGCGCTGGCAAGGCGCCATACTTGACATGGCGAGCGCCCAACCCTTCTAAGGCCCCGGTCAAGGCTCCTGGCTGGCGCAGGTTCTCCACCACAAACACCAAAGACTCCAGCAGCATTTTTTCCTGCTTCGCCATATTGGTATGGGTAAACAAAGGCTTAGCCGCCGGATAGTCAGTGAACAGGTTGTTATAAAAGCGGCTGGCAAACTCGCTAGCCTGGGGAGCGACTTTGCCGAAGCTCTCTTCTAGCAGTTGAATCTTTAACCCGGTCGCTTCATCCACCTCGGCGGCAGACGGTGGCTCTAACTGAACGTCCTCTTTGGAGTAATCAGCGCCTTCGAGCATAATTGTCGTGATGGCTCCGTAGGCATCGGTCCAGGCCTGTTGAGTCTCTGGAGTCCAGTCATCGCCTAAGTACTGGCCGAAGGTTTTTAGCAAAGAGTTGCCGACCAATGGGTAATGCTCGGGCAAGGCACCGTACTTCATGTGCCGTGCCCCTAAACCCTTGAGCGCCTTACTCAAAGACTCTGGTTGGCGCAAGTTCTCCACTACAAAGACTAGGGACTCCAACAGCATCGTTTCCTGCTTAGCCATATTGGTATGGGTAAACAAGGGCTTAGCAGCCGGATAATCAGTAAATAAATTTTCGTAGAAACTGGCAACAAACTCCTTCGCTTGGGGTTTAGCCTTCTCAAAACTGCTTTCTAAGAGCTCAACCTGCAAATCAGAAGCCATAAACGTTCTCCAAATCTCCTAGCTTAAGCAAATTCACACAAACACCAAAAAAAGCAAAAATCAGAGAACCAATCTTGGCCGTTTCAAGACAAAAACTTGTGAAGCCTTTGGCCACCAAACCAGATTGGTTACTTGAGTTTTCTGAATCTTGATTTGCACGGCAATCACATTGCTGAATTGCTAGCAAATGCCGTCAGTCAAATCTTTGATTCGCATCAACCTGGAGGCAAATTGTCAGAGCTAATTAATTCGCCATTTGCTGATGATATTGATTTGATTGTGCTCAACGTAAGGGAAATGTAAAGGCTTTTTTTGTAACAAAAACGACTAAAAAACAATTGACCATTCGACTTTCGCATCAATTCGATGCGGTTCACTCATTCTCCTTGAAGTTCCTACCGTGATTTGATGAGGTTTATGGGAAGTGAGTGGCAAGGCCTATGTCATGAAGGCCCTCAACGGCATCGGTTTGACAAGCTGGCATTGCTCCCTATTTTGAAAGGGGAGAGGGTTCAAGACCAGCCGCTTGCGATCGGCGCTGCTGGCCTTGAACCCAGAAGAGTTGTGCCTACGATGTGGTCTAACTCAGGTCGAAAGCCTTTGGCCGGGGCGAAAAATCGGTTGCGAGATGACTTTTTCGCGATGATGCTCGCTTTTCTCTTATGCAGAAAACGCATGCTATTGATGCATAGAGAGAATTTGCAACTGTTTTTTGTAGTTGCTAATACAGAAGCGATCGCGGCCCTCGTCGAGTCTATTTACCAGCTTCTTTGTGATGGTTTTGCTCTGCTAGATTTTGCCATGGAATCCAAACTTGTCCGATTTTTAGGATCGATTCGCCTGGCAGTGCCGCTGTTAGTTGCGATCGCGGTTATTTTGATCGGGGCGACTTTTTACGAATCTGAAGTCGGTTCGCCAACAGTGCAGCGAGAGATTTATAAAAGCGCCTGGTTTGGAGCTTTGATGTTCCTACTGGCGGTGAATTTAGGGATTTCAACCCTCAGTCGATTTCCCTGGAAAGGCCCGCGAAAAATCGGTTTCGCTTTGACCCATTGGGGACTCATTGTCATCATTGCCGGGTCAGCGGCAGTCATTCATCTCAGTACTGAAGGGATGTTGCTGGTGCGGACTGATAGTGCCCCTGGCAGCCAGATTCGGATCGAAGGCGATTTGCTAGAGGTTGTCGCCCCTGACCAGACGCGGCAACAAACCGACATTTTTATCAAGCCCGACGGTGCCGTTTATCCCCGTCAGTTTGGGGGCTTGTCCTTGCTGGGCTACAGCGATAACGCCATCAAGACGGTGCAGTTTACCAATGATGGCGTGGTGGACAATCTGGCCGTCAAGGTACAACTGCACAGCGATCGCATGGGGCAAACTTTAGAGCGTTGGCTTGCTGTCGCGCCGGCTGCCTACAGTCAGATGGACATTGGCCCAGCCCATTTGGAGCTGTTTGCCGCGTCCGACGAAGCGGAGTTACAGCAGCTGTTGCGGGCTCCTAGCCCAGAGCAAAATCCCATGGGAACGTTGGCAATTCGTCAAATTGCTGGCCAAAGCCGCGATCGCACGATTGATGTAGAGCCAACGGTCGGGCAAACGCTAGCGTTGAGTCCTGACTTGGCTTTAACGGTGGTCAACGTCTGGCCAGATTTTCGCCTCGGCAGCGACGGTCAGCCCACCTCAGCGTCCGACCAATTTCGGAATCCGGCAGTGCAGCTGTTGGTGACCCAGGGTGACGAGCAAGAGCGCTGGTTCGTATTTGGCAAAGCTGGACTGCCACCGGTGCGATCGAATGATCAGATTGCATTAGCCCTGACCTATGAACCGCCAGCGGCGACCCCGACCGACTATTTTCGCCTGGTGGCCGCTCCCGATCATCAGATTTTCTACGCTGCCGCCTCTTCTAAGGGCTTTAAGTCGGGTGAGTTGCCGCCCGGACAATCGATATCGCCAGGCTGGGCTGATTTTCAGATTTCTCTGGTGGAGCAGCTAGATCACGCCCAAGTGCAGCGCCAAATTGTGCCCGTGATGCCAGTGGCTGCCGGTACGATGGCCGCCGAAGGCGCTCCCGCACTGCATGTAGCGACCCCCGATGGTCAAGATTTTTGGCTGCCCTGGGGCGAACCCACCGCATTGGCTACCGCTAACGGCGAGTATTTTGCGGCGTTCACCCCCAAGCTGCTGGAGCTCCCCTTCTACGTGAAGCTCAATGAGTTCATTGTGGAGCGTAACGAAGGAAGTGAATCGGTGGCGATGTGGACCAGCGACATTACGCTGTTTGACCCCCAAACGGACACCGCCGCGCCGCGTTCCGTGTGGATGAACCATCCCACCTGGTTTCGGGGTTGGAAGCTGGCCCAAGCCTCTTGGAATCCCGGCGATCTGCAACAGTCCACCCTGCAACTCAAGCGCGAACCCTGGTGGGTGACCGCTCTGACCTGGACTGGGTCGTTGCTAGTCGTGCTGGGAATTGTCGTCATGTTCTACGGGCCAAGCCTGGTGAAACGGTGGCGACAGTGGACGCGATCGCCCCAAACCGAACCGGAGCCACCGATGGATGAAGGCTCTGAAGAAAAAGCCGTGGGGACGATTCCGATCTTGGCGGTGTTTGGCAAATAGAGCGTAGCTGGGTGATTGGGTAGCTGGGTGGGGCGCGATTAGACCATCGCAGGCAAATGAGGTTGACCGGTGCCGCTTCCCCACAGTTCCCACTCCGTCCTTTGATGCTCCGGCTGCCGCACTCTGAACAACACATGTAACTTCTGCATTCTGAACTTTTGCATTCTGAACTTCTGAGAGCGCTATGAAACTGACGACATTTCTAATTGGTCTGGTGTTGGGAGCCCTGCTGCTGGTGTGGCCCATCAGTCAGTGGCAGCCCGACGGGCTAGACTCGCTGCGATCGCTGACCGTACAGCTGGATGGGCGCAAAAAGCCTCTGGATACTGTGGCGCAGGAAACCGTGGCCAAAATTCACGGCTCCACCACTTACCAATCGGCTGAGGGCACCCGAGAAGATGCGCTCAGCACGTACCTGGCTATGTGGTTCAACACCCGTAACTGGAACGAAGAGCCGTTTGTGCTGGTCAGCTATCGACCGCTGAAGGAAGCCGCTGGGCTGGATATCGAGCGCAAGCAGTTCACCTTTCAGGAACTGATGGCCAATCGGGAATTAGCCGCGATCGTCGGTGAGGCCCATCGCAAAGAACTGAACGAGGTCGATCTCAGTCGCAATGAGCGTGAGGCCCTGACGATCGAAGGGCGGCTGAATTTGCTGTATCAGTCGGTGGGCGATCGCCAGTTGCCCATTGTGCCGCATCCCGACGATCGCAAGGGTAAATGGGGCAGCCTCGACGAAACCACCAAGCTTTATTCACCAGAGCAGGCGGCCCCGCTCTTGGCAGCTTTTGCCATGATGCAGCAGACCTTATTGCAAGGCGGCGCGACCCACATTCCCATGGTGGCCTCTTTGGCCGAGCAGCTCAAGGCCGGCCTCCAGCAGCTGAGCCCGGATATTTATCCTACCGATGCGGTGATGGGCCGGGAAGTGTATTTCAACCACTTCCACCCCTTTGCCAAGGCGTGGCAACTGTACGCGATCGCCTTCACCGTATTGCTCGTCAGCCAGTGGATCAAACGCTGGAATATTTACTGGACCGCGATCGGGCTATTCACGACCGGGATTGTCGTCCAGACCTACGGTTTCTTCCTGCGGATGCAGATTGCCGATCGCCCTCCCGTCACCAACATGTATGAGTCGGTGGTCTGGGTCGGGTTTGGCATTATGGCGATCGCCCTACTGCTGGAAGTTTTTTCCCAAAAGCGCTTTTACCTGTTGGCAGCAGCCCCCCTCTCGGTGGTGTGTCTGGTATTGGCCGATAGTTTGCCCGCCGTGCTCGACCCCAGCATTGCCCCCCTGGTGCCGGTCCTTCGCGACAATTTCTGGCTCAGCATCCATGTCCCCACCATCACCCTCAGCTACGCCAGTTTCGCCCTGGCCCTCGGCGTCGGTCACGTGGCCCTGTTCAACTATTTGTTTACCCCCCAAGCCAAGCAGCGCATCAAAACTCTGTCGCAGTTGAACTATCGAGTCTTGCAAGTGGGCGTGCTGTTGCTGACCGCAGGCATCATCCTCGGTGGCATCTGGGCGCACTTTTCCTGGGGCCGCTTCTGGGGGTGGGATCCCAAAGAAACCTGGGCGCTCATTGCGTTGCTCTGCTACCTTGCACCGCTCCACGGTCGGTTGGTCGGCTGGATTGGCGACTTCGGCATTCACGTGGCCAGTATCGTGTCGTTTAATGCAGTGTTAATGGCTTGGTACGGCGTAAACTTCGTGTTGGGTACGGGGCTTCACAGCTACGGCTTTGGCACCGGCGGTTCGGAACTACTGATTGCCAGCGTCGTTGGCTTGGATCTGCTGATGGTACTTGCGACTGCGGCCCGCCATTACGGTTGGTTTAAGCGCTCCGAGCCGCTGACCACCGTCGAAAATCTGTAAACTGACAGCGTTAGAGTTTCAAGGTCGGCAAAAGGGTTTCTGGGTTGGAATAGCGGGGCGCAACCGCATGTCATTGACCTGAAAATTGTGGCCAGTGCGCCCCCACGGCTGATCCTGACCTGACACCCAAAACCTGGCTACACTGTCATATCAAACCTTTGAGAGGAGAAAATTTCGATGAATCGACGTGAGTTTGTAAATTGGATGGGCGTAGGAGCCCTAGCAACGTCGCTGCCAGTCGCCTTAGCCGCTTGCGGTGGTACGGCTGAAGCCCCGGTTGAGGAAACGGCTGACGAGACCGCCACCACTGATGCAGCCCCGACCGAAGATGGGTTTGAGGCCATTGGCACGGTTGCCGAATTAGATGAAGCTGGGGCGTTGGCCAGCAGCAATTTCCAGGGCACTCAGGTGGTTGTCACCCGTTCTCCGGATAATCCTGACACCCTGATTGCCGTCGATTCCCTCTGTACGCACCAGGGTTGCACGGTCGATTGGGACGGCAGTGCGTTCGCTTGTCCTTGTCACGCCTCAATGTTCAGTACTGATGGCACTGTGGCTTCCGGGCCCGCAAGTTCCCCGCTCCCCGTTTATGAAGCCAAAATCGAAGGCGACCAAGTGTTGGTCAGAGTTTAGGCATGCCCCCTAATAACTCTGGGGCTAGCGAGTCCCAGCGCTGCTAGGCCGCGATCGCCACCAATGATCATGTGTCTGAATCACCTGTTCTGCCTCGCCGTGGGTGGGACAGGTGATTTTATATCGGCGTCGCCGAATTCGAGGAAACACCCTTATCCGAGGAGAAGGTTTGGGATGAGGGGGTTTCATCTCATTGCTCAGTGACGCCGCATAGAAAAGCGGCAATGCTTACAGTTTGTGGTCTGTGATTTGTGTTTGGATCACTGAACTAATCATCAAAAAGGGAACTGAGCAGTGAATCGACGTGAGTTTGCAAATTGGCTGGGCGTGGGGGCGCTTGCGAGTTCGCTACCGATCGCGATCGCGGCTTGTCAGGGAGATACAGCAGACGCGCCGACGGATGCACCCGCAGACAGCGAAGCCACCGTTCGGGCGGATGGCTTTGCGGTCATTGGCACCGTTGCCGACCTCGATGCGGCTGGATTCCTGGCTAACGTGCGATTCCAAGGAGCTCGGGTGATAGTAATTCGCGATCCGGCCACAGCGGACGCGGTGATCGCGTTCAACGCGGTGTGTCCCCATGCGGCCTGCACCGTTGAGTGGGGGGAAGGTGAATTGGTCTGCCCTTGCCACGACTCGTTCTTCAACCTGGATGGCACAGTCGCCTCAGGCCCATCTGCGGAACCGTTAGCGCAGTTTGAGAGCAAAATTGAAGGGGATCAAATCTTGGTCAAAGTGTAAGTCAAGTGGGAACTAGCTCCCAGCATGGTCAGCAACAGCGCCATCGATCAGAACTGGCGGCTCCACTCTTTGGGCCAGCGCTCAATCACCACCTTAGTCTGGGTGAAGAACTCGACGGCATGGTGACTTTGCCCATGGAGATCGCCAAAGAAGCTGTCTTTCCAACCGCTGAAGGGGAAAAAGGCCATGGGCGCGGCCACCCCGATATTGATGCCGATGTTGCCCGCTTCGGCCTCGGAGCGAAACTTGCGCGCGGCGGCCCCGCTGCTGGTAAACAGGCAGGCCATGTTGCCCCAGGGACTCCGATTCACCAGAGCGATCGCGTCCTCTACCGTCTCCACATGCATCAGCCCCAACACCGGGCCAAAGATTTCTGTGTGGGCAATTGCGCCATCGGGCGGCACATCTTGCAGAATGGTAGGTTTGACAAAATGACCTTGCTCTAACCCGGCAATTTGTGGCTGGCGACCATCCACCAGGACTTTTGCGCCCTCATCGGCACCTTGTTGAATCAGGGCCTCAATGCGATCGCGGCTCTGGGCGGTGATCACTGGCCCCATTTGCACCGCTGCATCCAAGCCATTGCCGGTGATGCGATGCGCGGCAGTTTCCGCGATCGCCGCCGTAAACGGTTCCCGTGCTGCGCCCACCGTGACTGCCAGCGAGGCCGCCAGACAGCGCTGCCCCGCACAGCCAAAAGCGCTGTCGGCGGCAATGCGAGTGGTCATGTCCATATCAGCATCGGGCAGCACAATGATCGGATTCTTCGCGCCACCCTGGCACTGCACCCGTTTGCCGTGGGCCGCCGCCTGGCTGTAGATGTAGCGGGCGACCGGCGAAGAGCCCACAAAGCTGATAGCGCGAATCTCGGGATGTTGCAAAATCGCATCCACCGTTTCCTTCGCCCCGTTAACCAGGTTCACTACTCCCGGTGGAAAACCCGCTTGGTCAATCAGTTCAAAGATTTTCTGCATCGTCAGGGGCACTTTTTCGGACGGCTTGACGAGGTAGGTATTGCCGCAGGCGATCGCATAGGGCAAAAACCAAAACGGAATCATCGCCGGAAAGTTGAAGGGGGCGATCGCCGCCGCGACTCCCAGCGGCTGGCGAATCATAAACTCATCAATGCCGCGAGCAATATCTTCGGAAAACGTACCCTGCATGGCGGTGGGAATGCCGCAGGCCACCTCGACGTTCTCGATCGCCCGTTGCAATTCCCCTCGCGATTCCTTCAGAGTTTTGCCACATTCTTGGGTAATCAGTCGGGCGATTTCGTCGGCGTGCGATTCCAGCAGGCTCTTGAGCTTAAACAAAGGCTGCACCCGTTCCACAGCAGGCACTCGCCGCCAAGTGGTAAAGGCTTGAGCAGCGGCGGCAGTCGCGTGATCAACCTCCGTGCCTGGGGAGAGCGGCACCTCGGCCAGCACGTCAGCTGTCGCCGGGTTGTACACGGCAAGGCGATCGCTCGCTTCAGAAAGTCGCCATTCACCGTTGATGTAGTTTTTGAGGATAGCGTCAGACATCTTGGTATTTGTGAGCACCCTGCTCGCGTGAACAATGAATTGTCAAAAGTGGTTGCAGCCCGATCAGGTATCACTTTGTTGGGGACACCTCGCATCACCCTTAGGAATTTCGCTGCCGGACTTAGCTCGGTGATTGTCGTGGGACGCAAACCAAGGCGTGATGCCAGCGGAAAATTGAGACTCTAACAAACGAACCCTGGAAGCATTGCGCTTCACAGGGTCTGTTGCGAATAATGGCGTGATTGCGGCTACGGCCCTTAGCCCGCCGGGGGCGTCAGCCAACCCGCGCTTAACACCACCGTCAGTCCCATAAACAATGCGGTCAATGTCCAGGTGACTCGATTTAAGGTCGTCTCAGCACTTTTGGTACTGGTAAATAATTGTGCCTGCCCGCCCAAAGCGCCCAAACCGTCACCCTTGGGGCTATGCAGCAACACTAACACCGACAAACCGATTGCCGATACCGTCCAGACTATTTGAATGATCGAAACTATAGCCATAGATTAATTGCGCCAAACATCACACTTAGGAAATGACCGTTCTGCCGAGCGGCACTTTCTCTAAACATACTAACTTGCGGCGTGTGTTTGCCCAAGCGGTGGGGCCAACAACGTCTTTTACAGCCCTACATGCACGGGCGTGCGGTTCGCCTTGATATCCACTGCAGAATTCAGCAGCATCGATCGCCCTGTCATCTCCTGAGGTTGGTCAATATTCAGGATATCCAGAATCGTCGGCGCAATGTCAGACAAACGACCATCCGTACGCAGCTCTACCTCTGTGCCGTGGCCAGGAATTGTGAGCTTTTCCCCTTCGACCAGGATGAAGGGCACCGGGTTAGTGGTGTGGGCCGTCCAGGGTTTGTGGTTTTCATCCCACATGTACTCGGCATTGCCGTGATCAGCGGTAATGATCGCCGTTCCACCGGCCTGACTAATGCCTTCTAGCAGCCGCCCCAGTTCCGTATCCACGGTTTGCAGCGCCGTCACCGTGGCGTTTAAGTTACCCGTGTGGCCGACCATGTCCGGATTGGCATAATTGATCACAATCAGCGAATAAATGCCTTTCTGAATAGCGGTGAGCGCGGTATTGGTTACGAGAGACGCCGACATGGGCGGAGCTTTGTCGTAGGTCGCCACTTGGGGACTCGGAATCAACTCCCGGTCTTCGCCCGCTAACGGCTCTTCTAACCCGCCATTAAAGAAGTAGGTAACGTGAGCATATTTTTCCGTCTCTGCGGTGCGGAATTGCTTTAACCCTTCATCGGCAATGACTTCTCCCAAAATACGGTTGAGGTTTTGGGGCGAAAAGGCCGCCTGCGCTGCCGTCAACTGCGAGTCGTATTGCGTCATGGTGACAAAGCTGAGGGGCTCAATCAGCGATCGCTCAAACCCATCAAACTCATGGTCCAAAAAGGCGTGGGTCAACTGTCGCGCCCGGTCTGGACGGAAGTTGAAAAACAATACACCATCACCGGCTTCAATCGCCCCCGGCGCAATGCGGACGGGATCCATAAACTCATCCGTAATTTCCGCCGCGTAAGCGTCCTGCATCACTTCGACGGCGGCGCGACCGTCGCCATCGCCATCAGTCACCATCACGTCATAGGCTTTTTTGATGCGATCCCAGCGGTGATCACGATCCATCGCATAGTAGCGACCACTCAGGGTCACAATACGACCAATCCCGTGCTGCTCGGTAAAGTCTTGAATGGCCTGCACTGAGCGGTAGCCATCAGTCGGCTTGGTATCCCGACCGTCGGTAATGACATGAATACAGACCTCAGAAATGTCCTGAGCCTTAGCCATCTCTAGCAGGCCCAGCAGGTGATTGAGGTGAGAATGCACACCACCATCAGAACACAGCCCCACGAGATGCAGCTTGCTGTTGCGATAGCGCACCGTTTGGCACAGCTCTAAAATGGTCTCGTTTTCTTGAATGCTGCCATCTTCAATGGCATCGGAGATTCTGACCAGCTCTTGGGGAACGACCCGACCGGCCCCGATATTGAGGTGACCCACTTCCGAATTCCCCATTTGCCCTTCGGGCAGACCAACATCTTTGCCCGATGTCCGAATCAGGGTATGGGGATAGGCGTGCCAGAGACTGTCCATCACCGGAGTTTCGGCAACACTCACAGCGTTGCCGTCAGCCTCTTCTCGATATCCCCACCCGTCTAGGATAATGAGCACCATCGGTGGAATAGGCGCTTGAGTCATTGGCTTATAGGGTTCCTGCAACTACTAGACAATTTCTGAAGAAATCATACCATCAGGTTTTTAGGTATAATCACCTGCGGAAATAAGCAATTTTTATGTTTGCAACAGAAAACGATAGTCGATTTGAGAATTGAATCTTATTTTTCAGAGCTTATCAGCTCTTGTCTAATTTGCAAGCAGGACTAATTCTGAGAAACGCTCAATGAGCCTGATTTGAAAGCAGTTTCCGTCAACTTTATCAACGATTTCTCAGGAAAACCCTGTCGAGAGAGAAAAAATTAGTCGTTGGTGATTTTTATGCTCATTTTTGACCACAAGGTCGCAAAATCTCAAGGGCACGGCGACTGCGTAAATTTGTCTGTTTTTGGCCCACTCTTCATATCTCACTTCCGCAGGGCAAAGAGGTTAGCGCCGGTCAATGCTGAGGCAGTTGACCGGGTAAGCGGCTCGGCCGTATGACGCATGCCGTAGTGGTTTAGAGCACATGATGCTTTGGCGATGCCCCCTTAATCCAGCGCGCCGGAGGGCGGGGCCAATGACTGGATGGTCAGGGTCTGAAATGATGTCCAGATGCCGCCTTCGCCGCCTAGTTCACAATAGTTGGTGAGGCAAATGTGCATCCCGGTTTGCAAATAGCCGTCATTTTTGGGGTGGGGTAATTTGAGGGTGGCCACGCAAATTTAGGGAGCAGGTTATTGGGGGTTGGCGGGGCGGCGTCGGATGAAATTCATCAGTCGCGATCGCCATGACGATCGCCATGACGATGGGGTGACGGGTGGGGCATACAGGGTCATGATGGGCTCAACATCGCCTCCTGAGCTGAGCGCGTGACCCACCTAAGCTCCCCGACATCATCGATTGCGCAGGTAACTGAGAGCCCCCGATCCACTGCCCCTGTCAATTTCGCCCTCGATATCCCAAGGCCCCACCGGAGCAGACGCTGCCATCATCGCGATCGCCTCACTTCGCTGCCCTCATCGGGCACATTGACCTGCTGGAAAACTAGCGCCCTGGCTAACCGCTCCCTGACTGCGGGCTACTGGCTGACTCGCGATTATTCACCGGAATTAACCATTGAATCGGCACTGAATCTACCGCTCCATTCGCTGCCACCTGGCAGTTTCTACGGGATCGCTTGATTACAGGTCTAGCAGGGTGGAGGCGTTGTTGTAGTAACGCGCCCAGTATTGCGCGTCGGGACGCCATTCCCACTCGCTGCGGGTGACGGCAATTTCCATCACGGGGAGGGCCAGACCTTGATTTTCGCCCACCATAGTGAGCACAACTTCAGAGGTTAACGGATCGGCATCAAAGCTGCGCTGGATGCCTGCGCGGGCGATCGCTTCACACCGCCGCAAAAAGGTTGCGTAACTTTCGCCTTGGTCGCGGGTCAGGAATAGGGTCACTCTGGCGGTATAAGCTTGGGCCACTAGTGGCGTGCTCACGACGGTGGCTAACGCGATCGCAGTAATGCTGCCCAGCTTGAGGCGAAATCGCCAGCGGGCCGCGAGGCAGTTAATTAATAGTTGTCGGCTATTCAGCATTAAGGCTCGACGCCAAGATTGCATGGTCATGAGTTCCCCCTGCGCGGCAATAATTAAGGCATGAAGGCTGATGCAGCACCGCCCAAAGCGCCTTAAATCTAGCCATTGTCTGAAGTCTCGTCAATCTTATCGCGTCAAAATTATTTTTTTGTCTTAATCTTTGGCGGTAGCAGCGCCGAAACTGAGACTCGTCGCTAGAATGGGCATCGTCTCAGCTCGTTTCTGGTAGACGCTAGCGCTGACAAGTGTTTTGTTAGCCGTCTTAGAGGCTGGGGCGATCGCACTGTTCATAACGAGTCAAGGTGAAGGGCAAGTCATGGCAAATCAATGGGCTCTCCTCATCGGCATTAACCAGTACAAAGCGCTGCAACCGTTGATGTACGCGCAGCCTGACGCCGTGGGACTCCGCAATTTTTTTGTGGACGAGGTGGGGGTGCCGGTCAACCAATGCACCCTGTTGACCGATGTGTCAGCGGCGATTGAGCCCCACGCCTACATGCCGCTGCGCCAAGAAATTGAACACCAACTGGAAACGCTCTGCCGCGATCAGGTACAGCCAGGCGATTTGCTCTGGGTCTTTTTTAGCGGTTGTGCCCTGACGGAAGCCGGTCAAGACTATTGGATGACGCTGGATTCGGAACCCACCAATTTGTCGGAAACGGCGATCCCGGTCTCGCAAATTTTCAAGATTTTAAGTCAGGCGCAGACCGATCAGATTGTCTTGGCGATGGACATGAATCGGAGTCAGGGCGCGGTCGGCCATCGCGATATTGGCGCTCAAACCCTTACCCTGGCTAAGGACTACGGCATTACGACGTTCCTGTCCTGCCAGCCTGAGCAGTTCTCCCACGAGACGATGTATGTCCGCCATGGCCTATTTACCAAGGCCATGCTGGAGGGGCTGCGGTATCACGGCTGCGTGACCGCCTCGCAGCTGGGGGAATATTTAGGCGATCGCGTCCCCGAACTCTGCGAACACCACTGTCGCCCGGTGCAAAATCCGGTGATGGTGGTGCCACAAACGCAAAAATTCATGATGGTGGTGCCTGCGGACGGGCTGGCGAACCTCTCGCCGACGGAAAATCTGACGGCGATCGACGACGGGGCAATGGTGGCCGGACTCGGTGCGAATGCTGCGACCCCACCGCCGCCGACACCCTCGTTCGCAGAAGATCAACCATCCACCGAGGATGCTTCACCCACACCTCCTCAGGAGGATGAACCATTCCCCACACCGCCAACCCATAACCAAGAACCCGTAACTGCGGCGTCAGAGGACTCGGCGGCTGGCGGTTTGAGTGGCCTGTGGAAATGGGGGGCGTTGGCGGCAGCGATCGCGTTTTTAGCCGGGATGTTCTTCCGGTTTCAGCCATTGCTCTTTGGGGACGGCGAACCGACGGCTAGCGATGCGCCCGCTGATGTGATGGATGATGCCCCCGAAGGTCCCGCCGAGCCCGCAGGGGAAACTGCGCCCCCAGATGGCGAGCCCGCAGCAGATCCCCCCCCCGTTGAAGGTGATCCCGCTGCGGTCTCCACCGCACCGCCTCCAGAGCAAGAAGACCCGATTGAGCGCGGGAATACGGCCCTCCAGCGAGCTGAGGAGGCGCTGGCTGAGCAGCGCTATGGCGAGGCGCGGGCTTGGCTGGGTCAAGTGCCCCCCGAAGTGCAAAACAATCGCTATCAGGATCTGCTGCAAGCAGCCAATAGCGAAGTGGCAGAAGCGGCAGTCCGCAACCAGACCATTCTCAACAGTGCGCGTCAGGTACTACAGCCCACGTCGGCGTCGATGTTTAACGACGCGATCGAACAGGCGCGTCAGGTGCCGCCAGAAGACCCTTACTACGAGCAGGCTCAAGCCGATATTCAGCGCTGGGGCGGCGTCATTCTCGACTTGGCGGAAGGCCGCGCTGCCAGTGGCAACATTGTCGGCGCGATCGCGGCGGCGCGGCTGGTGCCCGACGATCAGCCCGAACTCACCACTCTGGCCGCGCAGCGCATCCAAGGCTGGGAGCAGCAGATCGCCAATCAAGAACTGATTCAACAGACCCAAAATTCGCTACAGCCGGGACAAGCCAGCAGCTATAACGACGCCGTGCGCACCCTGGAGCAAATCGAACCGGGCCAACCGGGCTATGAAGATGCCCGCGCCCGCATGCAGCAATGGGGCCAGGATATTCTCGCGATCGCCCGGGCGCGGGCGGCGCAGGGCGACTTGGGGGGCGCGATCGGGGCGGCGCGACTGGTGCCCGAAAGTACCGACGCCTATGGGCCAGCGCAAGAAGAAATTCAACGGTGGCAGGCCCAGTAAGGGGCGGTAAAAGTTGCATTCTGGGTGAGTGGGGTGGATGGGTGGCAGGGTGGATGGGTGGCAGGGTGGATGGGTGCGGCCTGTGTTCCTGCACCGCCGCTAACGGATGAGGAACTGCTGGCGGGCGATCGCGATCGCGGGTGACTGTTTTTCCGCTCCGCCACGCTGCATAATAGGGTGACGCTAAGACACCGTCCAGACCCCACCACCCATTTTTGTCTTGTCAGCGGTTGCTAACGAGACAGATTGCCCGGCTGGCATGCTGCTATTGGTAAGGTCTGCAGCGAAACTTGTCCAACGTCACAGCGCCCTATTTGACGCCCATCGCCTCCCCCATCTAAAAGTCGTGAGGGTTGTCAAGTGGGCGGGTGACTGCGATTGGGCAACTGACGGCGTCAGTCAATGTATGGGAGCGATGCGACGATGACAGTTTGTGACTACAAACCCGGTCTGGAGGGAATTCCAGCAACTCAGTCAGCGATTAGCCACGTCGATGGCCAGCAAGGCATCTTAGAGTATCGCGGCATCCGCATTGAGGATTTAGCCCAACACGGCACGTTTTTAGAAACCGCCTATTTGCTGATTTGGGGCGGTTTGCCCACGAAGATCGAACTCGACGAATTTGAGTATGGCATCCGCCACCATCGGCGACTTAAATACCGCATTCGCGACATGATGAAGTGCTTTCCCGAAGGCGGGCACCCGATGGATGCGCTACAGGCTTGTGCCGCCGCCCTCGGGCTGTTCTATTCCAAACGGGCGCTAAACGATCCGCTCTACATTCAAAATGCGGTGGTGCGGCTGATGGCGAAGATCCCCACGATGGTGGCGGCGTTTCAGCTCATGCGCAAGGGGAATGATCCGGTGCAGCCCCGCGACGACTTGGATTATGCGGCGAACTTTCTCTACATGCTGAATGAGCAAGAGCCTGACCCGTTGGCCGCGCGGATTTTTGACATTTGCCTGACCTTACATGCCGAGCACACGATCAATGCGTCAACCTTTTCGGCGATGGTGACTGCCTCGACCCTGACCGACCCCTATGCGGTCGTGGCGTCGGCGGTGGGCACGTTGGCGGGGCCGCTGCATGGGGGGGCCAATGAAGAAGTCATCGACATGCTGGAAGCGATCGGCAGTGTGGAAAATGTCCGCCCCTACATTGATCAGTGCATCAAAGAGAAACGCCGGATCATGGGGTTCGGCCATCGAGTCTATAAGGTGAAAGACCCACGGGCCAACATTCTGCAAAAGCTGGCCGAGCAGCTCTTTGAAAAGTTTGGGGCCGATGACTATTACGAAATTGCCCTAGAGCTGGAACAGGTCGTCACGGAGCGCTTGGGTGAGAAGGGCGTCTATCCCAACGTGGACTTTTATTCCGGGCTGGTCTATCGCCGCTTGGGCATTCCCACGGATTTGTTTACGCCAGTATTTGCGATCGCCCGGGTGGCGGGCTGGCTGGCCCATTGGAAGGAGCAGATTCGCGAAAACCGGATTTTTCGTCCGACGCAGATTTACACGGGCAGCCACGATCAAAAATATGTGGCCCTGCATGAGCGGCCGCAAATCTGGGACCGCGATGTGATGGGTGGCAAACGCCCCTAAGGGGTCTCTCCCCCCTGGGCACGGTGGGAATGAGGGCGCATATTATATCCAGTGACGATTTTCAGGAACTCCGATCCCTTCACAGACGTGGAGGGATTTTTATTTTTTTGCTGTTTGCACCCTGTCAAATATCAGGTCAGCGGCGCTTAGGGATCTGCAACTAAATAAAGTACCCGTTCAATCCGGTTTCGACTTCGCTCAACCTACCATTATCGAGAGTTGAGCGGAGTCGAAACTCGGTTCATGGGGATCTTTTTTACGCGCAAGTCCCTTACCGAATGTCATACCCAAATAAATTGGGATCGACATCTTGCAAGTTCAAGTCGGCCAAACCATATTCAGCCCAGCGGCGATCAACTAGCGCAACGGTGTCAGGGTCAGGCACCAACTCATCACTCCAGGGGCGATCGGTTTCGGGATAGACCTTGGTGGTGGCGTCGATGCCCATGCGACTGCCCAAGCCCGGCTTTTCCGTGGCAAAGTCGAGACTATCAAACGGATTGTCCGGCAGGATAAAGACATCCCGCGCCGGATCCACCTTGGACGTGACCGCCCACATCACCTGGCGCGGATCGCGAATGTTGATCGACTTGTCCACCACGATGACGAATTTCGTGTAAGTGAACTGGGGCAACGCCGTCCAAAAGGCAAAGGCGGCTCGTCGCGCTTGTCCCGGATAGCTTTTATCAATCGACAGGACAGCGGCTTTGTAGCTCAGCCCTTCCATCGGCAAAAAGAAATCGATGATTTCCGGCACTTGCATCCGCAAAATGGGCGTGTAAATGCGGTTCAGCGCCAGCGCCATCATGGCATCTTCCTTCGGGGGACGACCGCTAAACGCCGTCATGTAAATCGGCTGTTTGCGCTGGGTCATGCAGTGAAATCGCAGCAGGGGAGCACTGTCGCGCTGGGGGCCGTAATAGCCAATGTGGTCGCCAGCGGGGCCATCGACCTCCGTTTCACCAGGCGTGATGGTACCTTCCAGTACCACTTCGGACAGAGCCGGTACTTCCAGGTCAACGGTTTTGCATTTCGCCAGATTTACCCCTTTGCCACTGTAGAGTCCGGCAAAGAGCCACTCTGACAGGTCAATGGGCAGCGGGGTCGCCGCCGCGAGAATCAACAGCGGATCAACGCCGAGGGCGACGGCGACTTCCAACTTTTCGCCGCGCTCGGCAGCTTTGCGCAAATGGCGGCTGGGGCCGCGCACCGACAGCCACTGCACCGTCGCCGTATTTTTTGACTGCATTTGCAGGCGATAGACGCCCACATTGGGAATTTTGCTTTCGGGGTCTTTGGTCACCATGAGGCCCAAGGTGATCACTTTGCCCGCATCGCCGGGGTAGACGCGGAGCAGGGGCAGTTTGTTGAGATCCACCTCATCGCCTTTCAGCACCACTTGATGACAGGGGGGAAACAGGTCGCGATCGGGCTTGGCTTTCACCACGTCGAACAGGGCCTTGCCCATTTCCACTGCCTGGGAAAACTTTTTGGGCGGGCGCGGTTGATACAGCAGCGCCAGCTTCTCGCCGATCGCTTCCAATTCCTGCGGCGACTCCAGGCCAAAACTCCAGCAGACCCGCTCCAGCGTCCCCAGCACGTTGATCGCCAATGGCATCTCCGCGCCCTTCACGTTTTCAAACAGCAGCGCCGGACCGCCGGATAACAGCAGTCGATTCGCGATTTCAGCGATTTCCAAATCCGGATCGACCGGGGCCGTAATGCGTCGCAGTTGTCCGCGTGCTTCCAGTAGCTTCAAAAACGCTTGCAGGTCTTTTGCCATGATTTAAAGAAATGTAAAGCTATCCTGATTTCATTATGGGGGAAATCGACCGTTGCTCCCGGAAAACCGTTAACGGGATCTTTACCCTGGGCTCGCGAAGACTCCGTATAGTAGGAGAAAATTATGTTGTCGGACAGATAGAGACAGATGCGATCAATGATTCGCGGCATCGTGCTGCTAGGCAGTTGTTTGACGCTGACGGGCTGCTTTAATCGGCTCGACACGATCGCCATTGGACAAGAAATTGAGGCGGAAATTGAAAGCCAGAGTCGGCGACTGTCCCTGGCCGAAGTCCGCTGTCCAACCAATGTCGCGAAACAGTCGGGGGCATATTTTCGCTGTGTGGGCTATTTGCGGCCCGAAGGCGAATTCACCATCAATGTCGTGCAGCAAGATGCCCAGGGCAGCATCGCCTGGGATGTGCCGAGTTCTGCCGTAATTTTGAATATGGCCAAAGTGGAAGACACCCTCCAGCAAGACTTTGCCCAAGCCTTTGCGAAACGCGCCAACGTGGACTGTGGAGCGCTGTATCGGCTGAATCAGCCGGGGACAGAATTTGAGTGCGAGGTGGTGGGCGGCGTGGTGCTGGATGCAGAACAGATCATGACGCTGGTGGTGAAGGTCGATCCCGACGGCAACTTGAACTGGTACGAGGTGCGCGAGGCGATCGCCCCAGCTACCAATGTGAGCAACCCGACCGAGGCCACCGACTCGGCCACCGCTGCCACCCCGTCAGCGACTCCAACTGATGCCGCTCCGGCCCAACGGTGAAGCCGCCCATTCCAGCCAATTTAGTCGGTTTCAGGCTCAATCAACTGCGATGGGCGAGCGGGAGACATGAGGGTGCAGCAGAGCCCGATGAAGACGAGCAGCGACCCCATCATTTCCCACTGGCTTAAGCTGTCGCCCAGCAGCAACACCGAAAACGCCATGCCAAAAATCGGCACCAGCAGCGAAAAGGGGGCCACGCGGTTGGGCGAATAATGCTGGACTAAATAGGCCCAAAAGCCGAAACAGAGCAGGGAGGCGATCAGTCCCGTGTACAAAATTGCGCCGATGCCCAAGGGGGTGAGCGATCTCAACGCGGCCCACTGACCAGACTCAAACTGCATCGATAATCCCAGCAGCGGCAATGGCGGCACCACCGCCATCCACACAAACAGGCGAAAGCCATTGCTCACCTGCGCTAACTTGATACAGATATTGCCGACGGCCCACGATGCCGCTGCCCCAACCACCAGCAGCAGCCCCAGAGAGGACGCATGGCCGCTGCGATCGAAGGCGATCGCCCCCATGCCCGCCAGCGCCAACCCGACCCCCAGCCACTGCTGACGGCGGGGCACATCCTGCAACACCCAGCTCGAAAACACCAGGGTAAACAACGCCTGCGACTGAATTACCAGGGACGACAGGCTGGCGGGCATCCCATTTTCCATGCCGACATACAGCAAGCCATATTGGCAAGTCCCCATCGCCAACCCCACCGCCACAATCCACCGCCACGCAATGCCCGTACGCGGCACAAACAAGATGGCGGGAAACGCCACCACCACAAACCGCAGCGCGGCAAACAGCAGTGGCGGAAATTCTCCTAGTCCCACTTTGATGGCGACAAACGTAAAGCCCCATAGTGAGGCCGCCACAATCGCTAACAGCGTGTGCCGCAAACTCATCATCGGTCTCCTGAATGACTCAAAAGTCAGCTTCTTAAGTAAAAATTGTGCTCAACGACGTCGCCAACGACGCGATCAAGACGGCGGTAATGGCTACCAGACAACGGCTTGCGTCCTGATGCCGGATCCGTTAACTGAGTTTTTGGCGTTGGACATAGCGCGTCTTGATGTCAGCGATCGCAAATAACGCCTCAAACTTCAGTCCCTTCGATTCATAGAACTCACGACCGCCCTGCTGACGATCCACCAGCGCCAGGATGGTATCGACGGTGTAGCCTGCCCCCCGCAGCCGCTCCACCGCTTTCCACGCGGACTGGCCCGTAGTCACCACATCTTCCAGCACGATGACGGACGCGCCAGCGGGCAACGTGGGGCCTTCGATATAGGCTTGAGTACCATGCCCCTTGGCTTCTTTACGCACAATTAATGGGGTAATGGGGCGATCGCTGTAAGCTCCCACAATGCTGACCCCGCTCACCATCGGGTCGGCCCCTAGCGTCAACCCGGCAACAGCCGCGACTTCCCGGGGAATAAGATCGAGCAGTAATCGGCCCATCATCATCCCGCCCGCCGGATGCAGCGTCACCTGCTTGCCATTGATGTAGTAAGTACTTTTTTGGCCAGAGGATAGGGTGAAATCGCCCTCCTTGTAGGCCACCTCGCAAAAGAGATCGAGCAGGCGATCGCGCACCGCCGCTAGCGGCAACGTTGTCAGGCCCAAAACTGAAGGGGGATTGCTCAAAGTCATAGATTCAAAGTTAATAAAAATGCGCCGTTTTTAGCAGGCTGCGCTATAAATGACGTGCGTACAGGCGGATCTAGTTAGGCGAACACCCAACATAGTTTACGCCTCAAAATGCTCATCAAGCGCAGCAAAACTTTCCCGAATGCTGACGCCGTCGATTTACTGGAGTGAGGAAAGCGACATGGCCAACTTTATCGTCCGAACCTTGACTGTGACTGTAGCTGCGATGTCGGCAGTCGCGATCGCCTCCGTAGCCAAAGCTGACGAGCCTCCCACGACTCGCTCCGCCTACATTCCTGAGGCCGCGAATGAAATTTTCTTCAACAATTCGCCTTCGTTTAATCAGCGTCGCTCCTTAGGTGGTCAGTTGAGCACGATGTTTGGTGTGGGCGGCTTTCCTGAGCAAAACATCATGCAGGACGGGTATGACGTATTTAACGCTTACAATTACATGCTGGAACTCCAGACACAATCCGACCCGACCCTGCGCGTGCCTGATTTGATGAGTCCTTACAACACGTCCGTGCAATTTTTGCCCACCACTACGGGAGGGGCGGTTTCCGGTAGTGAGTTTATTTTTGAATAAACCATTACCTAGCAGGTATGACTTCAGCCGCAGCGACCGGGAATCGCTCGCTTTGTCCACTAGGCTGAGTTGATCAGGTAGATTGAGACCTGCGGCCTGCCTTTACAGCGATGATTGCTGGGCCTGTGGAAAGGAATTTGATTTGGCTGAATCGTTGCCCATGACCGTCAACCGTTCCGCGATCGCGCTCGGCAGCAACCTCGGGGACTCTTTGGCGATTTTGCAGGGAGCGATCGCAGCGCTAGAGCGTCATCCTGATGTCACCGTCCTGCGTAGCTCCAGCATTTATCAAACCGCGCCTGTGGGGCCACCCCAGCCCGACTATTTCAACGCCTGTGCATTATTGGCGAGTTCCCTCGCACCAGAGTCACTGCTGCAATTGTTGTTAGCGATCGAAGGGCAATTTGGCCGAGTCCGGCGAGAGCGTTGGGGCGCACGTCGCCTCGACTTGGATTTACTGCTGGTGGAAGATCAGCAGCTCCAAACCCCGAGTTTAGAACTGCCCCATCCCCGGATGTGGGAGCGGGCCTTTGTGATGGTGCCCCTGGCAGAAATCGCGCCCGACTGGCGACATCCCCAATCGGGACAAACGATCGCCGAGATTTGCGCCACCCTCCCGGCGGACGGCATTCACCGCCTGCCCGATGCCCAAATTTGCCTCCAGGCCTCCTCTGGGGGACTGTGATAGTCTATTCCTCACAACACGCGGCCCAGCTTTGTCGGCTAGGGCTACGGTCATTTACTTTACCTTAGCCACCCTCTATGCCACTCGGTAACGAACCGCCCCAACTGCTCAAACAGCGTCTGTTGATTAAAGGACGCAAGTTTAACTTTGAAATTAACAGCCTCCGCTTGCCCAACAAGGCCGAAGGCGAATGGGAGTGCATTCGTCATCCCGGTGGGGCGCTGGCGATTCCGGTGACAGCCGAGGGGCAATTGGTATTGGTGCGGCAGTATCGTTTTGCCGTGCAGGGTCGCCTGCTAGAGTTTCCCGCCGGGACAGTCGAAGTGAATGAAACGCCGTTGCAAACCATTCAGCGCGAAATTCAGGAAGAAGTCGGCTACAGCGCCAAATCCTGGCAGTCTTTGGGCAACTTTCCCCTGGCTCCGGGATATTCTGACGAATTTATTTATGCCTTTTTGGCCACTGACCTGGAGAAAATCGAGCAGCCGCCAGCGGGTGATGCGGACGAAGACATTGAGGTCGTCTATCTCACGCCAGCCGAGTTTGAGCAGGCAGTGACTAATGGCGAAGGCGTCGATGCTAAATCCATCGCTAGCTATATGTTGGCGAAAGCGTTATTAGCGGCATAGTCTTGCCGTCATGTCGCGGCGGGTCAGTGCTGAGAGGGACGGGGTGACGATTGGGGTACCCGATCTTTATAGGGATGGGGAATTTTGAGTAAGTCGTCGATCTTCGGGGCCGGCAGCGGCTGGCTGAAATAAAAGCCCTGACTATACTCACAGCCGACTTGGCGCAATCGCTCCAGCTGCTCTAAGGTTTCGCCGCCTTCAGCGATCGCAAACATCCCTAAGCGATCGCTCAGCGCCACGATCGTTTCCACAATCTCTTGGTTGACCTTGGCTAACCGCATATTGGACGTAAACGCCTGGTCAATCTTTAACGCACTGAGGGGAAAGCGGTGCAAATAACTGAGCGATGAATAGCCCGTGCCAAAATCATCGATCGCCAACTGCACTGACAGAGCTTGAATCTGAGTCACTAGCTGCAATAGCTGGGGCGAGTCCCCCACCAAAAGGCTTTCCGTGATTTCTAACACCAGATATTGACCCGCTAGCCCTGATCCCTCAAGCGCCTGCCTCAGATTGTCAACCAAGTTGGGCGTTTGCAAATCCTGGGCCGATAAATTCACACTCACCTTCAGGTTTTGAGCAGTGGCATAGCGAGTTTGCCACTGCTTCACCTGATGACACGCGCTGTTGATGGCCCATTGGTCAATCTCCACAATCAGTCCCGTTTCTTCGGCAATGGGGATAAATTCGCTGGGGGCAATCAGGCCGCGCTCTGGATGCGGCCAACGGGCCAAGGCTTCCAGACCGTAAATGGTGCCATCACTGAGATTGACAATGGGCTGATAGTACAGCTCTAGCTGCTGGTTCGCGATCGCCTGCCGCAGATCTTGTTCGAGTTGCAGACGGTCGGTCACCTGCGCATGCAACATCGGGTCAAACATGGCGTAACTGTTTTTGCCATTCGCTTTCGCCCGATACATGGCAATATCGGCGTCGCGGAGTAGCTCCATGGCGCTGCGGTAAGCCAAGGAACCCATGACGATGCCAATGCTCGCTGTGACCAACACTTCTCGCCGCGCAATGGGAAACGGACGCCGCAACAGATCCAGCAGCCGCTGGGCCACGATCAGGACTTCTGAGGTGCCGTTGACCGCTTCCAGCAAAATGACAAACTCGTCCCCGCCGAGGCGAGCCACTAAGTCACCGGGGCGGACGAGGCGACTCAGCGCGTGAGCCACCAGGGTCAACAATTGGTCACCAACGACATGCCCCAGCGAGTCATTCACCAACTTAAAGCGATCGAGGTCCAGAAACAGCACCGCAAATTCTTGATGGGGAGGCCGCTTTACCCGTTCTAGCGATCGCTCTAGCTGAGTCATCAGCAGATTACGATTCGGCAGTTGGGTTAGGGCATCGTGCAAAGCGTTGTGGCGCAGTTGAGCTTCTGCCTGCTGTCGCTCCACTTCGAGCTGTTTGCGATCGCTAATGTCTTGAATGATGGCGGCCAGCACCTCAAAATTGCCTTGCTCATCCCGAATCACCGATGCCGTTAAATTCACCCAGAGCACCGACTGATCACGACACACAAAGCGCGTATCCAGGGTGAACCCTGACTTTTTCGAGCAATCGATGGGGGATAAAAGTTCCTGGTACAAACCTTGGTCGTCGGGGTGAATCAGCTGACTCAGCGAGATGGCTTGCAACTCCTGCTCGCCGTAGCCGGTCATGGCACAGTACTTGGCATTGGCCTGCACAATTTGGCCGTCAGACTGACAAAACGCAATTCCCAAGGTGACTTGCTCATACAGTGACGTGAAAAAAGACTGCTGATCCCGGAGCGCCTGTTCCGTAGCCTGACGTTTTTGCAGTTCGGCTTGGGCCGCGTGAAACAGCTCTGATTGATGAATCGCGATCGCCAGTTGATCGGCAATGCGGGAACTCAGGCCGACCGCTTCGGGCACCCACTTGGGGCAGATTTTTCTGAGGGTTAAGCTGCCCCAAGTCCGCTGGTTAATCTGCAAGGGAACCATCAGCCAGGCACCGGGAAATTGCTTTGCCAGCTGTCGGTGTAAGTTGTCTGCCAGCGTTTTACTATCGTCAATACAAATCGCATCGCCTTGTTTAAGAACCGCAGACACAGGATTTTCAGCATCCGGTATCCGTAAGCCTAAACAGGTCGGGGCCGTGTCGCTGGCTCGATATTCCGCCATGTGCAGCCAACTTTGTTTCCCTGCTTCGTAGCGAGCGATCGCGCCATGATCGGCGTCTAGCAGGGTGCAAATGTCTTCTAACACATAGGGAAACAGGGACTCGATCTCAAATGACTGACGCATCAGTTTGATCACGTCGTTGACCGCCCGCTCTTGCTGGGCCTGACGGTGCAAGGTCTCTTGGGCCAGCTGCAGGTCAGTCATATCGCGTGAGGTGGCAACCACCCCAGAAATTTTGCCATCATCGCCGACAAAGGGGGCGTAAGTGACCCCAACAAAGCGCCGATTGGCACCTGGGAAGGTAAACCAGTCGCTGTATTGCACGACTTGGCCCTGCAAGCACTGGTCTAATTGGGGCTTGATCACGGTCTGAAAGGTCTCTAATCCTAGTAAATCAGCGACCGAGTGGCCAATGATGTCCTGGCGAGAGATTTGATTCCAATCTAAATAGACCTGGTTTACCACCTGATAGACATAGTTGCAGTCCAATAAAGCCAGGCCGTCTTGGGTGGCCGAGACGATATGTTCGTATTGTTGCAAGCGTTCTTCATTCGCCTGCCGAATGCCGAGTTCTTGCTGGAGCTGCTGGTAGGTTTCGGCTTGCTCGATCGCGATCGCCAGTTGAGCCGCGACGCCCTGGGCAATGTGAATATCTTCCGCTGACCAGTTGACATACTGGTGCAGCCGTCCCAGGGTCAGGCTGCCCCACACTTTTTCGCCAATACTAATGGGCGTCAATAGCCAAGCTCCTGGGTCGGTCTGAGCCAGTTGGCTGTTGACGGGATCCTGGATTGAGCGCGTATCGTTGACTTGCACCACCTCTAATCGCTTCAGCCGTTCGGCAAAAGGATTATCTTGATCAGGAATCACATCGTGGGCTTTAGTCACCGGTTCCTGATCGGCATTAAAAACAATGCGGTGTATCCAACATTGACGTTCCGGCAAATACTGCACGATGCTCACTTGGGCCTTCAACAGCTCGGCAATGTGAGCAGCCGAAACTGCAAAGATCGTATCAAGATCTAGGGATTGGTGAATGGCATCAATCACCCGGCTCAACGCCTCGGCTTGCTGGGTCTGCTGGGTGAGTTGGGCTTGAGTTGCTTTTAACTCACTGATATCGGAGGAAACCCCAATTAGACCCAGCAAATTTTCTTCCGCATCGTAAACCGGAGCAGTATGGACTAACGCCATAAACTCGCGGTTGTGGCGATCGCGCACTGGAAACTCCCCCGACCAAGTTTGGCCCTGTCGTAGCTTAGCCAACACCTCTGACGATCGCTGCTGAGCACTGACAGCTGGCGTCACTGCTGAGATGGGCTGACCTAAAACTTCGCGTTGCGTCCACCCATAAAGGCTCTCAGCGGCCCGATTCCAAAAGCGAATGTAGCCTGCGGCATCCGTGGCAATGACGGCTTGGTTAATGGCGTTCAGCAGTCGCGCTGATAACTGACTTGAGCAAATTTGACTCCAATCATTGCCCGCTTGTTCAAAAGAGGGGGGGTAGCCTGGCATATCTTCATTTAGCGATTAAACGCTGCTACTGTGACATTCATGCAGTGGCGATGACAGGAAACCGAGCGAACTGCTTGCGAATCCAGGCTTTAGCAAAGATTGAGCTCAGGCATTGCGAGCACATGTTTGCTCTTAACAACTTTCTTTGGTCATAGCATACTCATCAGAGTTGCCAAAACTTAAGGTTTTGACATGAAAGTAAATAATTTTTCTCTGACTACAGTGATTATACTGAGCCGACCGCCAGCGATCGCCTCAACCTGTTTGCCCAGCTAGCGACGTGAAATTAAGAACCTGATCTAAATCTTCATGCCATGCACGGGCATTTGGCCGGTCTGCAACCGTTGCCAATAGTCTTTGAGGGCGACTGCCACCTGGTTAGACAGGAGCATACAGCCCAGCAGGTTGGGCAGGGCGATCGCAAACAGCATCATGTCACTAAAGGCCAGAACCGCGCTGGGCTGAGTGACTGTACCGACGAAGGTAGCGGCAACATAAATGACCCGATAGGCCACCAACCAGCGATCGCCCGTCAGGTAGCGCCAGCACTGCTCGCCGTAATAGCCCCAAGAAATAATGGTGGAAAAGGCAAAGAGACAGACCGCCACGGTCAGCATGATGGAGAAGCCGGAAACTGCTTGTCCAAAGGCGATCGCCACCAGCTCAAAGCCCAACGCCGCGTCGGGTGCCGTTTGATACGCATTGGTCACGACACAGACCAGGGCCGTCAGGTTGCAAATCACAATGGTGTCGATAAACGGTTCGAGGGAGGCGACAATCCCTTCGCGCACGGGCTCTTTGGTGCGGGTGGCCGCATGGGCGATCGCCGCTGACCCCACCCCCGCCGAGTTAGAAAACAGCCCCCGGCGCAACCCCTGCACCATGACCGCAATCATGCCGCCTTCGATCGCTTGAGGGCTAAATGCCTCATGGGTAATCAGGGCGATCGCCCCCGGCACCGCTGGCAAATTCGCCAACAGCACCCAGACGCCTGACAGCACGTACAACCCCGCCATCGTCGGCACAATGGTCCCCGCTACCGTGCCAATGCGCTGAATGCCGCCGACAATGACGACCCCCACGAGGGCCGTCAAGATCAAGCCATAGGCCCAGGGATAGTGATCCACCAGCGGAAAAATTTGAGCGATCGCGGATTGAGTCTGGTTGGCCTGAAACATGTTGCCCCCGCCCAGAGCTCCGACCGCGCAGAGCAAGGCAAAGGCCAGCGCTAAAAACCGACCCAGTGATGGCAACCCCAATTTGTCCAGCCCTTGGGAGAGGTAATACATCGGCCCCCCCGCAATCGTGCCGTCTTCGCGGACTGTGCGATATTGCTGCGCCAGGGTGCATTCCACAAACTTACTCGACATGCCCAAAAAGCCCGCCAAAGTCATCCACACCACCGCCCCCGGCCCGCCGAGTTGAATGCCGATCGCCACCCCGGCAATGTTGCCTAATCCCACCGTGGCGGAGAGGGCCGTCGCGATCGCTTGAAAATGGCTCACTTCTCCCGGTTCGTTCGGGTCATCGTAGCGGCCCAGGGTGACCGCGATCGCATGGCGAAAGGCCCGAATGTTGATCAGCCCCATTCTCAGGGTGAAATAGGTGGCTCCGATTAACAGCCACAAAATGACGAGAGGCAAACCGCCAATACTGAAAAACAGCGTCCGTTCTAAGACATTGACACTGAAATTGAGCGCTTGATCAAGACTATTCGCGATGGCATCCAAGAAGAGCGTGACATCAAAAGGCAACGACTTCAGCAAGAATCTCTCCAATGTCAATATATTCAGATTATCAAGACTAAGATGGCTTCGCTGAGCAGACGTATTGCATAGCAAGTCGAGTTCGAACCCTTAGGTCAGCCCTTTCTTTGTCAGCTTCTGGACTTACACCAATCCTCATTCTGTTCAACTTCATAACGATTTGGCATTGCTGGGAAATCCCCCAAAAATACGCCCCTCATGCCCATAGCAAAACGATGAGGGGCGTGACACGAGGATGCGAGTCCAAAGTGAAACGCTCTTCATATAGACGCCTTAGTTTCTGGATTTGGCACCCGCAATGTCTTGCTTGGCCATTAGGTAGTTTTTGGGAATGAGTCAAGCTATAGTTGTCGGCCTTTTCAATTTTCTGCTCAGCTACCGGCTTAATAAAACCACCTGTTAGAGCAGACTTCAACTCGCCCAGGGCTGTTTTTCTAGGGCGAGCTATCCATAAATTCGAGACACCTTTGAGGTCAAGCCTTACCGCGTCCTCATTCACCCTAAAGACTAGTGAGCGTCAGACTAAAAATCAGGTCTTGCTCCCGCAGGGAGCCACTGCGGGAACGACAGGCTCAGCCCGCAAGTACGGATCCTGCTCATCCTGAGCTTTTCGTAGGCCGTGCCTTCCCGAAGGGAATCGGATATTAGCGAGTATGCCTAACCCAAAAGTCAAGAACTGACAGAGCACTAGAGGCTGCCGCCTTTTTACGACAAGGAGCTAACGGCAAAATAGGCAACCGCCTCTGAGAAATCATTGCGATCTGGTCATGGGTGGCAATTAAACCATGCCTGATGTTTTCTTAAGGTTTTCTTAAGGTTTTCTCGTGTAAAACATTTGACCTATGCGCTGAGTGTCTATGACTTTGGAGGAAAAACGATATCTAGTGTCTGTTTATTAAGCTGCTTATCTGGAATCGCTGTATTTAGATCGCCGGAGGTAAATTCACAAAATAGCTTCAAAGGTTTGAAACTTTATTTTTTCTTCATGTTTGAATGTCGGTTTGTGGGGTGTCGCCCTCGACATAAGGGGGTGAGACCTCATGTTTTAGGGGTGGGACCCCTGGCATCTGTATGGTGTCCCACCAGCTTTGTGGTGGGTCTCTCCCTCTTTTGCCGCCAGCGGAAATAATTTAACTATGAATGGCATCAGTTTCATTGAGGAAGGATGCATCAATGACGGAAGATGTCAGAAACAAGGTCAATATTGACGTTTATTTCTCGGATTTTGAGACTCCAGAAGTGGTTATTTCTGAAGTGATTCCTGCTGATAAGGAAAACAAAGTAAAGCCCAAAGCGTTGCCCCAGGTTGATTTTGCTAGACCGTCCCGCAGAAAAGAGCCTAGTCAGGAAGAATTGAGCGAAGCCGCGCATGAATTGAAGCAGCTCCGCTGGCAAATAGATGAATTGCCCGGTCACTTAGCAAAACGACGAGTGATGCGAAAAGAGTCCGCACAAACCCTGCGACTACTGCTAGCTGGCATTTGTGTCTCAATCGTGGCGTCTGGCAGTTTTTTGGCCCTGCGCCAATGCCAAAAAGGACAGATTTGTGAACAGTGGGGACAGTTGACTGACTCGCTTCACGTTTCGGTGGTGTCGCAATTAACTTCGTTTCGCCAAAGTCTCAATGCTCATAAAGACCTGTTAAGCGACTTCACCATGCTCAGGTTCAGAAAACCTGAGTTGCTAGAAGAATCCAATCAACTACAAACACCTGCACAATCCCAAGACGTCTTCCAGCGGGGTGTGGACGAGGCCGAAACGGCTATGGCATTACAGCAAGAAGCCATTGCGCCCGATGAGTGGCAAAAAGTTGTACGCCACTGGGAAATGGCGATCGCTCATCTGGCAGAGGCTTCATCGGATGATCAACTGGCAGCAGAAGCTCGGGAAAAGAGTGCCGTTTACCAACTCAATCTAGAGTATGCACGCTCTGAGGTGGATTCTTTCCGTGAAGCTGTCAATGCGGCCATGGCAGCGGCTGTGCTAACTCAATCGGCCAGTACTGAGGCCGATTGGCAGCAAGTGGCACAAACATGGCTAGAAGCGATTTCCTTGATGGACAGCGTGACTCCGGAAAGTGAGCACTATCAAATGGCCCAGCGAAAAATACTAGAGTACTCTAGTAACTTGCTCTATGCCCAAACCGAAGTCCTGATGGCAGCCCGAGCTAAAGATCAACTGCTATCGGTTCACGGCATCGCTACTGAGTAAAGTTATCTAACGCACGATGATATTCTGGCGGAGTTTTTGGCCCAGTCAGTCTCAATACCTCATAGTCTTCTGCGTCATAGCTTTGACTTTGGTAGTACAGCACCACGGCGGCCAACTCAGGGCGAGTACGCTCCACCGCTGCGTGACATCCAGGATCAGATAGAGTCTTCTGTTCGACATATGCGATCTGAAGTCCCTCATCAGCATCCGTGACCACGACTGCTCCTGGGCCAAATTGCCGATAGCCTCGCCAAGAAAGTGCCAGTATCTGCGGGTAAAACTCATTGAGTCGCTGTAAGGCTGCTTTTGACATTGCACTATAGCTATCCACTTGGCTGCGCTCAACTAAAACCGCTGAAGGTGAATCAGAGATTGTGCTGCTGGCAGCGTCGACCAACCTGGGGATGGACTGTACCTGTTGGCTGGCAGGTTGCACCCATTCCAGTAACTCTCCTGGCTGACATTGCAACGCTAAGCAAATTCCCTCGAGTCGATCAGGCGTAAGCCTGGGCATCTCTTCAGATTTCCTGAGTCGATAGACGGAATTCTCCGTAATGTCTAGCGCAAGCGCTAACTCCTTATTCCGCACTCCTCGAGCTGACATGACTTCGTTCAGCTTCCACAGAATCACGACTTACCCTCCAGGGAAATGGAAGACCCCACTGACATTGCAATCGTAGTTCAAAGGCGCGTTTATTCGTCACGCGTAGATTTATTTTGCTTCTCGTGTTGACTTTTTTCTACGTCTCATGTAGATTAATGGTGTCGATGTTCCCCGTGGGTGACATCTAAGAAGTCTCAAAACAGGAACGCCTTATGTTGAAGCAGGTAAAGACTCCACGTCAGTTCATCAACTCCAGTCAACGCCAATCTGAGCAGACCAAATCAGATCATCGGCAGGGCCTAGTGGCAGACGGCACGCGTTTTCTCAAAGATGGTCACTGGTGGGAGATTGACGCCCATGTGTCTGGTAAGTATGGTCCCTACTACCGCTGTCACCCTGTTTGTAATATCGAAAGCCGCTTTTTCGCCCATCACGAAATTAGCCAAGCCTTGACTGAGGAAAAGACCATGCTGGCATCGAGTATGAAACCGCCTTCGAGAGACGTTCCTACGTGTTCTGGCGATCGTGGGTCTGGCCGGTTGGGGGAATTGGTTCCCATTTCACAGGCCCACGTTAAGTTAAGCCACACGAAGAGAAAAACTGTGAAAAATGGCAACTCTGAGTGCAAGTTGCTCGCGATCGGCACCCCAGCAGGTATCAAAGCTACGATTCAAAATCTTCATAATCTGGGATTTGCCCACACCACTGATTGGAGTTCAGTGCAAAGAAAACCTCGATCTGATGAATTTATGAGCATCTTCACAGGGCGCAAGGTATAAGCCTGCAGTACTTATTTATGTCAGAAAGGTGAGCCATGAAAAAAGATCCGGCCTTAACTACCGCCATTATGCTGACTCACTATGGGTTCGACTTGAACGGTGGATCATTACCTTTAGTGATTAAGGAATGGCTAGATTTATATCCCAACAAGTGGGTTCTAGCTGCAGTCGTAGAAGCTTTATATCAAGGTCGATATAAAGCTAGTTCAGTAAATCGAATCCTTGATAACTGGTGTTCTCGAGGAAAAGCGTTGCCAAACTTTGATCACGACTTTGCGGACTACTTCTGCAGAAAAATAGTCAAAGCCTTGCTCGCAGAACTTGAACTTTACGAAAACCGCAAGAATGTACCCGAATTAGCCAATCAGCAGCCCGCATCAAGCCATCGAACAGCTAGTGATTCTGAGTTAGAGCGAGACTTGAAATTCACCAAGATAACTACTCGAAAGCATTCCCCAAATCCAAATATTGCCGCATGTGCCAAACTTGTCAGTCAACTTTGACTGATGCCAAGCCTAATCTAATCTACTCAAGGAGGCAGCATGAAAAGGATGATTTTAGGCGTACTAGATGCGCTTGGCTGGTTAGAACCAGAGGATAAAGATGCTAACTATAATGATCTTTGGCTCCAAGAAAATGAAGAGATTGTCAGAACGAGTCGGCATCCTAGACTTTCTGAAGAACCGACGTTTTTTCCTGATAATGATGACCGTGTAAGCCCTCAGGGTAGTTCCATGAGTCAGGTTCCATTCCCTGCTCAGATCGTTGACTTTCAGCGTAACCATCGCAATGTCAGCCCTCCACTTCCTAAGCGAACTCAGGCATCCACTATTCCACTGCCGCAAACAAGTTTTAAGAATTTTACTGGTCTGGAAAAACAGCCATGTGAAGTCGCCATTATTAACCTGACAACCTTCGACGAAGTTGGAAAGGCCCTAAAAGAATTAGGCGAAAGAAAGCTCGTTATCGTCAATTTACTTTGCACGGCAGTTAGAGAAAAGCAGAGAGTTCTAGATGTCATTTCTGGTGGCACCAGCATTATTGATGGATCTGCTGAGAGAGTGGGCGAAGATACTTTTCTATTTGCCCCTAACACAATTCGAATCACCAATGAAGAATTAGAGACTGGTGATTTGACCGAACATTATGCAAACGATCTCCCACTTCAAGATCATTTGCTGGTGGAGGCTTGCTAAGCCTAGTCCAGTATTTTTAGCTCATGGCAGTGGAGAGTAATAAAGTGTTTACCGCTGAATTGATTTCAAAGCTACTACTAATCTCATTCTCCTGTGCCTGGGACAACAAAATATGGGAAAAGGTTGACTTAAAAATTCGACAACTTATCTATGAAACCTCCAAGCAATATCAGAACAACTTCAAATCAAGATACGGTAAGGTGAGATTGTCTGGAAGCAACACTGAGCGGGAACTGAGTGAGATCTACGTTCCAATTCCTTGCTCAGACTGTCATCATAAGCCCACTGCAGAGGAAAGTTATCGGTCTAAAGTCTTCAAACCAGAGTTGGCTATTGATGACACAGTCTGCTACAGATCAATTTTTGATCGTGTAAATGAAAATCAGTATCTAATCTTAGTTGGAAAAGTCGGTTCAGGTAAGACATTAACCCTCAAATACATTGCTTTAGAAGCATTGAGCCAAGATGAGAACTGTCTTTATATTCACAATAAGATTCCTGTTTATCTAGATTTGAACAGTCACTTATATTCGGACAGAGAAATTCATGAAATAATTGTTGAAGAATTTGAAATCGCTGGAGTTCCAGATGCTCACAATTTTGCGGAAACCACTCTCAAGAGGGGAGACTTATTACTGCTGATTGACAGTGTTGATGATTTAAGTCAGTCTCAGCAATCAATTCGCCTAAGTGAAGTGAGTGCATTAGTAGAGAGATTTCCCAGCAATAGATATATCCTCGCAAGAAAAGAGGAAATTCCTTTCGGAAATTTACTGGGCTTTAATTCTTCTTATGTACATCCCTTTGGAGAGTCTGAGATATTATCTTTCATTAACAAATGGTTTGATTGTCAAGATGATTCATTTGGGAAGCTCTTATTGAAAGTTTTTAGGGAGAGGGCCTTATTTCCGCTTGATTTCTTGAGGAGCCCACTGCTGCTCACAATTACGTGTAGCTCTTTCTCAAAAGCGAATGCGTCGTCTTCGAATGTTTTAGTGCTCTATGAAAATGCATTAAAAACGCTACTGATTGACTGGTCTAGAGAGAAAGGAATTGACACTTCTGATAATGTTGCCCACCTCAAAGAAGAAATTTTGTCGAGACTGGCATTAAAGGCATCACAAAACCTAGACAATGCATCTCTGAAGATAGAGGTTATAGAAACTTTCAGTATTCCAGAAACGCGAAATTTAGATAGTACTGACTCTACTAATCCGAGTCAACTGCTGCATGAATTTCAATATAAGCATGGCATTTTAGAGCAGAACTCTGATGGCAGCTATCGTTTTGCATTTCGAAGTATCCAAGAATATTTGACAGCTTACTCCATTATTTTCTTGAATCATTATTTAAATATCTTTTTGGAGAGTCATATTTCAGATCGTCAATGGAGAAACATATTTATCCTTGCTGCAGGGATTAAAAACTCGGATTTTTTGATTTCTTCTATGCTCAATCACATGAATTTTTTATTGATGACGCCTCGACTAAGAAAGTTAGCAAACCGAATTGAGGAAATGACAAGTACCACACAAAATACTGTCAGAGATAGCAGAAAAACAGGATTGATACTTTCTGTGTTGATCGACATCATTATCACTTACCAAGATAACTGTAAATTCAGGAAAACTCTATTCTCCTGCAATAGTCAGATCAACAACATTCTCTCGAAAAGACAGAAAATCTCTATTGAAACCTATACGATAGACCCCAAGCTACTTAGATATTTAGATGAATTGGCTCTGATTAATATCTCAAATAGCCTGGCGAAGAAGCTTTTAAATTCAAATGCTCTCAAAGACACTGAAAAGATTCAAAAATTCAGTGATAAGCTTGAAAATATTTTGATCTTCTTAAGGGATAAATCAAAACATGAACTCACAGCTCGCCTGAGCCGTCAAAAAATCTCTGATTATCTTTATCAGTACTGGTTGACTTTACTTGACTTGAAGCCTGGCGATCTTGAATTTGAAACTGAAGACATTGAAGCCTTGAAAGACTACTTGTATGCGTATGATTTGATCTTCAAGTGTAAAGATTATTCGAGACAAATATCGCCCCAGATAGTCGATAAAATAGGCAAATCTTTTATGCCAATTAAACACGAATTTAAACCATCACAATAATTTCAGAGAATCTGTGAATCCAAGCGCATCTACTGCCATAATAGTTTCTTGTTCTTTCAATAAAGAATGTTTGCACGATTTCATGTTGGTCTTCTTTAATACTTAGGGCCAACCGTCAGGTTCAAAATCCTCGATTCACCATTTTCGCTGTGATACTTATTCGCCCAATCAAGGAGAAAAACATCTAGTTCTTTATAAGCTTCTTCCTGATCTTCGGGTCTAATTTGCAGCATTTCAAGTGCCCTAAAAACATTTCGACTCTTCTGAGCCCATAGCCTCATGCTCTTAAAGAAGTCTAATGTATCTCGAATAACTTCTCCAACCCTGGAGCTATATTGATTGGGAGAATAGGTTGTTTTTGCTAACAAAAAAACGGATTCGTTCGTTTGTTCAAGCTTAACTCTCAGTACCGTCCCAGAACTTAATAAACAGTATTTCATGTGCTCTGCCATCGCATCGCTAAGAACAGAGGCTTGATTGTTCACTTTTTCACTTATATAGCAAGAATGCATCTCTTCTAAGACTTCCATAAACTGATGATTGCTGAGCACTAAGGCCGAAGGTGTTGCCTGGGGCAACATATTTTCAAGATAGGTCAACTCTCTTCTAGTGATCTCGTAGTTCTTAAATCTAGGCCCACTTACGTATGGGTACTTTTTTATCCACATATGGGGGAACCCAATCAAATAGCGTGGTTCTTTTGAACCAAATGACTTTAGCTCATCTCCATCTATGATCGCCGATTCGACTTCCCTGACAATTGCTTTAACTCGCTTTGTCTCAACGTGGTGAATCAGACCAGTCCGGCGCAACTTTCTATCTTGTTCCAGGTATGTAGTGTATATGGCAAGCTTCGCTGCAGTAGTCGCCGCATCCAAGAAAGAGCCATAGCGATGGCCTGAAAACTTCATCGATGCTACAGCGATATAAAGCAGCAGATGATCTATGTCATCAGACAACACAGATTCTACAAGCTTGTAATGGCTATTGCCGAGCAACTCATTTATTTTATTCATTCTAAATTTGATTTATTGAAAATTTATTAAACAGGTTTTTGATAAAAAAATTATACTCTAAGCTAAGTCGTTGTAGATAAACTCTGCCTAGATATAAGCCTGATGAATTTCGAATCGGCAAAGCAACACTCTTGTTTGATTACGAATCTCTATGCGACCACAAAGACACTCGCTAAATTGGCCTCTCAAGATCTCAGTCACTATCTGATGATCTTGAGAGGCCAATTTTTAAGCTTATTATTTTTCTCTAGTTTCTATTTCTAAGGTTGGGATGGCGATTATATGTAGAAATGCAATAGTAGACTTTTGGCAAACAACTGTTGATTGTGCCTTGGAAGTGGTAAAAACGTATTTAGTGAGTTAAATACTCATGATACAGCTTATCTATTGGAACTACAGCGTTTCTCCGCTGGATGAGGTACAAGTCTAGATCTAAAACTCAAGCGTGACAAGGACTTCAGGGATTACGTTGTACCTCACGGGCTCAGGAACTGCTGTATCAGTTTATAAAATTGATATTTTTGGATAAAAATTCACTTGGGCTATACTAAAGATATAGCCCAAGTGAATGATTTTACGTTTGGCCAGAGATTTTTTATTATGCTACAGCGTAAAAAATACTCCCGGCTCTGTCAACCCTGACTTTGATCTGCCAGATCCGCGATTACTGTCATTTAACCGCTTAGCTTGTTGGCCGCTGTTGTGATCTCTCGATGAGTTTGAAGAACTTTGAGGTCGCTTTGTCACCCAGAAACTGTCCAATTCACCCGTTGATGAAGTCTGCTGATTCGCAGGCTGAGAAGAACGAGCTATTTCCTTTGATTGCGGTTTCAAAGAGGGACTTGAAGCGCTTGGCTCAATTTCGAGGTCTGTGTCGCTAGTCCTTAAATATATTGTCTGTGTGGGAGAGTCTTCAGTATTCACTTCAGATTCTTGCCCAGATTTTGACTTCTCATCTGCTGTTGACTCACCAGTTAATCCTTTAGGTGTCTTATTGTTATCGCCTGACAAGGTAACTTCATGTTTTTCATCCTCAAGCAGTTGAGAGAGTTCTGTCTCGAAGGTGTCTACATCAAGGTTGCTTTCAGTGCATGCTGCTTCTGTCTCTTCTACTTCCTCTGGACTGCTTTCTTTACGCGCGAGCGTCGGTACATGACCGTTGGTATGGAATGTATCAGCCTCAACGGTTTCTTGCTCTTGAATAGGATAAACACCGAGCTGCTGCCCATTAGCTGCTAAAACGTGTAACCTCGAAGTCTCTGTGAGCTTATTGGCAATTTCCAATAAAGGTTCTAGAAGTATTGTTTGAGATGCCGTCAACTTGATATCGCACAGGCATTCCATTGCTTTCAAGCTAATCCGTAAATCTAACTCAACCGCCTCATCCCAGTCTTCGCAGGGCTCGATGAGGTCGACAACAAAGGTAGATGAACTTTCTTCTAAATCTCCAGAAAGAATGGTGTATGCCTTGTGATAGCTAGGGTTTACGGTGCAACCACAGGCACTAAGGTTTATACACATCTGACATTGAGATAAGGCCATTTTGTTTTTTCCTTAAACGACAAACATGCCCTATGCTTGCTAGGGCAATGGCCCACAGAATAGAGGGTCTTTTCCGAATAAACACTTTCGGGGCATGATTTCTAGGATTTTTCTTGCATTTCTCAAAAAACGCAGTATAATGCAAAGCTTTGCGTGATTATAGGGCTGCTTATTAGGAACTGATGCATTCCCCAAGTGTCCCCAAAGTTGTCTTGGCTAATAGTTTTCAGGTCAATTTCAAAGCTGCTGGCAATGATGATGGTCCGTGTCTTGTGTGAATTAGCTTCACTTCAATAACTTATTTGGGGATGAAGTGTTTTGTGGTCAATCTGGGACGATATTTTGGAGTCAATCGTGTTGACCACCGTTTTGCTGAGGATTGTTGTTAGAAACTTGACATGTAAGAGTATTGCCTGCGGGCGCAGAGAGCAGATCAAAAGATTAGCTGCATAGGAAAATCTACTAAGCTATACAGCAGCTAGTCTTGCTATTGGAGCATCAGAGCAATATTCCTAGAGACTCGGTTTCTGGGTTGACAAGTCCACCAGGTTGCATGGTTTCAGCTCAAGAAAATGTTTTTCTGTAACGAGCTTTTGGATCAAGCAGCCTACAGAAATTAATGAAACGGGTGAAGAAGCTTAGAGGGTGTTTTAAAAGTCGGGCAATGAGTAAAAAAGCTTTCTCAGTGTAGGCTGCGAGTATTGATTTACGGAGCCCTGAGAAAGCCAATGGTTAAAGAATATCCCAGCAACCTGAGCCGTGACCAATTTGACTTGTTCAGTGACCTGCCGCCGCCGGCCAAACCTGGGGGACGACCGCGTACGGTGGATGTCTATGCGGTGATTAATGCCATTCTGTATGTGTTGGTCGAAGAGGTGCGGTGGCGTGCCCTGCCGGGTGACTTTCCCCATGGCAGACGGTGTATACGTACTTTCGCAACTGGCGCAAAGATGGCACCTGGCAACACATTCATGACCGGATGCGCGAATGGTATCGCATCGAGCAAGGTCGGCAGACGAGCCCGTCGGAAGCCGTTATTGATAGTCAAAGTGTCAAGAGCGCCGCTGGGGTAAACGATGCCGTCGGCTACGATGCCGGGAAACAGATTAAAGGACGGAAGCGCTTCTTGGCGGTCGAGACCCTGGGCTTGGTGATGGCGGTATTCGTCACGGCCGCGAGTACCCCGGAACGGGATGGGGCAAAAACCTTATTGCAGCGGGTCACAGCCTTGGAGCCGCGTAGTATTCAACGCCTAGTGACAATTTGGGCGGACGGGGGCTTTAGGGGCGAGAATTTCTTGCGATGGGTGATGGATACCTGTCGTTGGGTCGTGCCGGTGATGTTGCGTCCGAAGCAGACGAAAGGCTTTCAGGTGCTAAAAAAGCGGTGGGTGGTGGAGCGCACCTTTGGCTGGTTGATGCATTGTCGACGCCTAGTCCGCGATTATGAGCAGTTGCCAGAGACTTCGGAGACCTTCATCTACCTCGCCATGATCCGCATCATGGTCAGGCGCTTGGCATAAAATTTGACCCGCCAAAACTTTTAAAACACCCTCTAAAATGTATTTCCTACGCTTGTGTAATAGTGAGGGGCTGTTAACCCCTTACCGATGCGTTATTTACCTACACAGCACTGAGGAGTCTATTTAGATCAGAACGTATTTTCCTGTAAAAACTGAGTGCCCATAGCTTTCTGCTAAATGGACAAACAGTTTACCCATAAAGCTTTTGAGAAAAATGGGTTACCCAGGGAAATGATAACAATCAAGAGGGCCTACATCAGGTCCAGATCGCCTTGCACATCCAGTCGTTTGTAAGGGCTCAGCATCATGAAGCTTTCGGCCAATTGCTCCGCCGTATCGGGCGACACCCACCCCAATTGCTTGAGCAGATGCACCGCTACCGCATGTTTAGCTCGCTTGCTGCCATCCCGCACCTTGATCGCCAGGCCCATGCCTTGCCCTACACGACCAATGCATTGAATGCCCTCGGCCCCCGATTTGCTCACCAGTTCGCCTTCGGTGAGGCGCATCAGTTCAGTATCAAAAGCGCCCGGACCCGCCACCATTTCTGGATGATGGGTCATCGCCCGCACGATGCGCTCCATTTCCAGATTGTCGCCAGAGGCCAGCTTGGCGAACAGAATGGCCATTTGTCGCAACGGCATGAGATAGGTGGGTGCGCCGCAATCGTCGTGCGCTCCGATGAACTCATCAGCAGGCATACTCAACAGCTCGGCCACGGTGTTCAAAATGAATTGCTGTAAAGGATGGTTGCGCTGCAAATAGCTAGCCAAGGGCCAGTTACGCTGCTGGCAGAGGGCCAACATCCCCGCATGTTTGCCCGAACAGTTGTGCTCTAGCGAGCTTTGCTTGCCGGCGGGCACCGGACACTGCAATTGGTTGGGTTCTAACTCGGCTTTCCAGAGAATGTGGAAAGCTTGGCGCACTTGTTCAATCCGGCCCTGGTGGGAAGCGCACATGATGGCCAGGTCGCGATCGTCTAGCTCATAGCGTTCGAGGGTGCCCGCAGCGGCCACCGCCAACGCCTGAAAAGGTTTTAACGAAGAGCGAATGAAGGTAGCAGCATCACCATCGCCCGCTACGGACAAGATGCGGCCCCGGCTGTCACAGACGACGGCATGACCGATATGCACCGACTCAATAATGCCTTCGCGAAGGAGCTGAACTTCGAGTTCAGGAGATTGATAACGTTTGGCCCTAGTCATGGCTAAGACTCTCACATACAGAGGTCATAAAGGCAATGAATTACAGAACTTTCCAAGCTATGACCAATGCTACTGCAATCCCCAGCAGCAAAGCCAACGTATTACGAACTCGCTGCAAGATGGGTTTGACCTGGTAATCCATAATGAGGCGATCGCGATTGAGCACCTCTTCCGGTTTGGGCCAAACGTGACCGTCATACCAGCCCGACTCTTCGTAGGGCACGGTGGCTTGTTGGAGACGCTGACCGATGTGCAGCCAACCGACATACAGCTGCGAGAGCGATAGCATCGGCAAGATGAACGCGCCCGCCGCCGCCAGCAAACCAAAGGGTAAGGGATAGCGCCCGGGGGCATAGCTCGCACCCACCATCGGCCCCGTCACCACCCAGCTCAGCAACCACAGGATCACGATGGGCTTGAGATAGCCGGTCAACTCTCGACGGCCCCAGGCGTAGAACCAGGAGTCGCGCATGTCTTCGTATTGGTTAATGGGCAACTGTTCTGGTGGAACCGGGCAACGAGACTTAATCACAGCGCCAGTGAGTGCGTAAGAGTTACTTCGCTACCTTAACGTGAATTTTCAATGGTGAAAATTACTCGCCACCAGGCGAGAGATTAAGCAATTTTGATTGCGGGCAGGGGACGGCTGGGACGGTCTGACCACCCCTTCGCAATGAGCGTTGGATAAGTTGGAATCGCCGTCTCGGCTGTCCCAAGGCAGGCAAGATACCTGCCCTAGCAATTTGGATGTTATTGGCTCCTCATTCCTGAGCCTTTAGTCAGAGGGGGGCGACTTCAGGGGGTGTCCGGCCTGGCCAAAGATGTCCGTTTCCGCCGCGATCGCCGCTTCCGCTGCATCCACGTAACCAGCCTGGGCTTGGGGAAAGGCATCGCAATAGGGTACATAGGGCTTGATGTCCAGCACGGGGGTGCGATCTAAAAAGTCAATGCCCGCGACATGAATCACATTGCCTTCGACGCGGAGAAGGCGCGTGGCACTGAGGCCAAGGGGATTGGGGCGATGGGGGGCGCGGGTGGCCAAAGTGCCCCGCCGCACCCGTGGCCCGCGCGGCGGCATCACGGTGGGATTCCAATGTTGATTCAGATGCAGCCAGGCTATGACCCAGAGATAGTCAAAGCCAGCCAAGTCTTTGAGGGCGATCGCGGGCACGACATCCTCAAACAGCTCAATGCGGGCGATCGCGGGCTCGTAGTCGGCGGGGGGATGGGAGAGCTGCGACTGGCGCGGCGTACCGTGGCGCTCGGTATAGGGCGATCGCACCCAGCCAATGGGCTGTAGGGTCACCGTCTGCGGCCAATCGACCGACTCGATATAGTCCTTGGGCGGTAGTTTGGGCATGGCCATCCACAGATCGACATCTGCCCTTTAGCATAGGGCTAGAATTGAGCCGACTGTGGCTGCACCGAGCGCCCACCCAGCCCCTGCGTCACTGCCCCGTTCAACGAGTTCTGGCTTGAGTAACCCCCATGGACATTCTGGTTGTCGAAGATGAACAAGAAATCGCCCATCTGATCCAGCTGTATTTGGAAAAAGAAGGCTTCACCGTCCACCTGTGTCACCACGGTGCCCAAGCGGTGCACATGGCGCAGACGGTTCAGCCCGATGTGGTGGTGCTAGACCTGATGCTGCCAGGACTCGATGGCTTAGAGGTCTGTGCCCGCATCCGCCAACAGCCCGGCGAAAAAGATCCTTACATTATGATGGTGACCGCCAAAGGGGAAGAGCTCGATCGCATCATTGGCCTCTCCACCGGGGCCGACGATTATTTAGTGAAGCCCTTCAGTCCCCGTGAACTGGTGGCGCGGGTGCGGGCGCTGCTGCGTCGCAGTCTCCGCCAGGGCGGCCAATCCCCCCAGTTGCAAAGTCCCCATTTCCAGATTGATCCCCAACAGCGGGAAGCGGTGCGATCGCAACCCGGCAGTGACCCCGAAATGCTTTCCCTCACCACGCTGGAATTTGACCTGCTCGCTACGTTTGTCAGCTATCCGGGGCGGGTGTGGACCCGCCCACAACTCATTGAAAAACTCTGGGGTGACGACTTTTACGGCGACGAACGCATTGTCGATGCCCATGTGGCGCGCCTGCGCAAAAAGGTAGAGCCCGATGCGGCCCACCCGACGTTTATCAAAACCGTGATCGGCGTGGGCTACAAATTTGAAGACGAGCCGGATGTCGTATGAGTAAACCCAGCCTGCGCAGTCGCCTATTTCGTGCTCAGCTGATCGTACTGGCGATCGGCATGCTGACCCTGACGACTGTGGGCTGGCTATATACCCCGCGCATTTTTGTGTTGCGGCTGCGGCGAGTCGAAATGGGCAGTTTTCGGGCCGCACAAATTCAGGGCCAACTGGTCGATGTGTTTCAGTTCGCCTGGGGTCGGGGCATGTTGTGGGCGGCGTTAGTGGGGGGCATTTCAGCTAGTTCCCTGAGCTACTGGATGTCCAAACGCATCATCGAACCGCTGTTGGAAATGGAGGAAATTACGGGGGCGTTTGCGGCGGGTGATTTGGATCGGCGGCTACCCGAATATGAAATTCTGGAACTCACACGCCTGGCTCACAGCGTTAACCACATGGCCGCTGATATTCAGAGCGTGGAGCAGCGACGGCGCGATTTAGTCAGCGACCTGTCCCACGAACTTCGCACCCCGTTGACGATTCTCAAGGGTTATTTAGAGGGGATGGCCGACGGCACGATCGCCCCGGATCCGGTGGTGTACGAACGCCTCGCGCGGGAAACCCAGCGGCTGCAACGGTTGGTCAACGACTTGCAGGAACTGTCGCAGCTAGAGTCGGGCTATTTACCGATTCATCCGCAGCCGACTGATCTGCGAGAGCTTCTGAATTACGTCGTGCGCCGATTTGCCGACCAACAACTGCCCGACGCGCCTGTCCAGATTCAGCTCGATGTCCCGCCAAAGTTGCCGTTAGCCCAGGCTGATGCCGAACGCATTGAGCAAGTAATGGTGAATCTTTTGAGCAATGCTTTACGTCATACTCAGGAGGGCACGGTCAGGGTGAGTGCAAAAAGTGAGGCCAAACAACTGTGGGTCGAGATCGCCGACACCGGGCCGGGGATCGCCCCCGAAGATGTGCCCCACGTCTTCGATCGCTTTTGGCGGGCCGATCGCTCTCGAGATCGCGTCTCTGGCGGCACAGGCATTGGACTCACCATTTGTCGTCGTTTGATCGAGCTACACGGCGGGCATATTGAGGTAGAAAGCGCGATCGGTCAGGGCAGCATCTTCCGGTTTAATTTGCCCATCGCCTCAGCGATCGCCGCGCCGACGGCTCCCCCACTTCACGAAGAAACCGTGTAATCTGTGGAAGCCTACCCGGTGAGATAACCCAGACACCTTGGCCACTCCGATATGACTATCCAGGATTCACCACTGCAACTATCGGATTATCGAGGCGCTGCCCAGCGTTCCGCACGTCGTCGTCAGCTCCATAAGCCGGGACATATGTTTCGGGAGCGTTACCGCATTGTCAAAGTGCTGGCAGCGGGCGGCTTTGGCGTCACCTATCTGGCCCAAGACGGCGGCATTCCGGGCAGTCCCCTCTGTGTCATCAAACAGCTCTGCCCCAAGGTCAGTAACCCCCTCTCGCTAGAGCGGGCCAAACGGCGCTTTCGCAAAGAGGCCAAAGTCTTAGCCAAGGTCGGCAGCCATTCCCAGATTCCCCGACTCCTGGACTATTTCACCATTAACGACGGCTTTTACCTGGTGCAGGAATATGTGCCAGGGCAGGTTTTGACGCGGGAAGTGCGCCGGGATGGCGTGCAGAGCGAACGGGAAGTTAAGCAGTTTTTGCGAGAAATTTTGCCCGTAGTGAAATTTATCCACCGCTGCAAGATCATTCATCGCGATATCAAACCCCCGAATATTATTCGCTGCGTGGATGATGGCCGCCTCGTCCTGATCGACTTTGGCGCGGTGCGCGAATGCCTTGGCGATTTGGGTGAGGGCGGCTATCAGATTCCGATTACGCAGTTTGTCGGCACACCGGGGTTTGCTCCCCCCGAGCAGCAGGCTTTGCGGCCCACCTATGCCAGCGATATTTATGCCTTGGGCATGACCTGTCTCTTTCTATTAACTGGCAAAACACCGATCGAATTCGACTCTGATCCCAAAACGGGAGCCATTTTGTGGCGGCATCTCGTAGAGGTGAGCGACCATTTTGGGGCCGTTTTGACCAAGATGCTCTGTCCCGATGTGGCGGATCGCTATGAGTCGGTGGAGGCGGTCATGCGGGCGCTGCTCCTGGAGGAGCATTTTGACGACCTGGCTCCGGGGCTCAGCTATCAGCCGCGGACAACAACTGCCGCTGCTCCCCAAGATTCAGAGTTGGGGGCGGTAGAGGGATATTTAACGCCGATTCAACGGCAGGCGATCGCGATTCGCCGATGGCGCACCCGCCATCACAAAGCCGATTCTCAGGCGTTTCCCAACACGGGCTTTTCGATGAACACGAGTTCGGCCTCCCCCGGCCGCAACTTTTGAGGCTGGATGCGGCAACCTGGGTGTAGTCAATCGGGGTGTAGTCAATCAGGGTGATCAACAGCGGTCGCAGGGGACGTTGGTGAAGCCGTTAACCAGGCTAAGATGAGCCGATTGATGAGCGCCGGATCTTCGTCATAGGCACAATGCCCGAGGTTGGGAATGACTTGTAGGGTCACCTGGGAATTGAGGGGCGCAAGTTGCCGCCCCCAGGCGAGGGGAATCACCCGATCTGCCTCACCCCACAGCAGCAGGGTGGGCATTGTGAGCTGCGGCACCAATTGCTTGGTTTCCGGAGTGAATTGGATTTCCGTGCGCGATCGCACCAAATAACACAGGGTGCGGGCCGCGCCCCGGTCTGCCGTCGGCTGCACAAACTGCTGCACCAGCGCCTCATCCACGCGATCGCGTTCTTGATAGATCCCCCGCAAAGCGCCCCGAATCACCCCCGGACGGCGAAAGATTTGAAAAATGGGGCGAATCAGTAACGGCGTCGAAAAGAGCCGTTCCGCCCCGCGCGAAACCGCTTCAATCCAACCTGATAGCAACTCTTCGCGGGCGGCGGGCAAAGTGAGCAACACCAACCGCTCCACCATCTCTGGCGTTTTGACCGCCGTGTGCAAGGCCACCAACGCCCCCAAAGAGTGTCCCACCAGGGCCACAGGTTGCCCAATCCAGGCTTGCCAAAAGGCTTGCACCTGGGCACTCCACAGGTCGGTATTAAAGATCGTGGCCGCCTTTTGAGAATCGCCAAACCCCAGCAGATCCAGGGCATACACAGTACGGTTTTGGGCCAGCTCAGGCAGATTGTCGCGCCACTGGGCCAGACTTGCCCCAAACCCGTGGAGCAGCAGCAGCGGGGGTAACTCTACCTGGGGCGATCGCGCGGGCATGACCAAATAGCGAATGCGCCAGCCCCGCCAATACCAATAGCGGTGCTGGGCCATGGGGGGTTCTGTGAAAGTTGGGACTGCTAGAGTCATAGTGGCTACCTGAGGGAGCGGGGATACTTTTAGCCGTCGGCGGCGACATCAATGGCACTGTCAGCGGTCGTTGGGCCAGCGATCGCCGTGTGCTCGTGGCCATTCATCATGACTCGGCTGGGGGCCAGGGGGCCCGACAATTGCACCACCTGTTGGGGCACTCCCAAAGGAATCTCGGCAGTTTCAAACGCTAATTTCAAGCGGCGACGATATTCTCGCGCCACATCCCACTGTTTCAGCGGTTGCGTCTTGATCCAAATGCGAATGGTGGCCCCAGCGTGGGTCAAATCATCCACCCCCAACAACAACGGCGGCTCTAAAATCAGCGACCCCCAAATCTCATCCTGCTTCATCAAGATCGCTTCATCTTCCACCAGTTGCAAAGCCTGATTAATATCAGCAGTCAATCCCACGGGAATCATCAAGTCAACCTGTGACCATTCCTTGGACAGATTTTGCACGACGGTAATCTGACTGTTGGGAATGGTAATGAGTTGCCCATCCGTGGCCCGCAATTGCGTGATGCGCAGGTTCATCGTTTCGACAAACCCCGACATCGCCCCCACCGTAATCACATCGCCGACACCATACTGGTCTTCGACCAAGACTAAAAAGCCGTTGATGATGTCTTTGATCAAGCTCTGGGAGGCAAACGAGATCGCAAAACCAATCAAACCAGCACCAGCTACCAAGGGACCGATGCGCACACCCAGCCAGCTCAAAATGATTAAGGCTGCAATACCCACAATGACCACCGCCACCACGCCTTTAATCACTTGAGAAAAGGTCGATAGTCGCAAAATTAAGCGCTGCGATCGCTCCAAATGCGCCTCGGTGCGGCCTTGGAACATTAAAAAGAGTCGGTCAATCCACAGACTGGCTAACTGAATCATGACGTAGGCCAACACCCCCGCCAACACCAATCGCATCGGTAACCGCATCAAATCCACAATGAGCGGTTGCAACCAGCGAGTGTAAGGAAAAAAGCCCAGCACCACCAGCCCACTGGTAATCCACAGAAACACCTGGGAAATCTGGAGCGCTTCGCGGATAATCCCGAGACTACTAATTCGCTGCTTGGTCAATAGCGTGGTGCGCATGTGATTCACATTGCCCAACGCCGCTAATGACCTGGCTTCGGAGTCGGGCGATCGCCCCGGGGATGAGGCTCCCTGCTTGAGCGCTCGCCGCCGCCCGTTCACCTGACGGGCAAAATGACTAATGGCAAAACTCGCCAGCAGCGTCAGCAACAACGTCGCCAGCGCCCAGCGCACCTGCCGCCACAAAAATTCGGGCTGACGCTGCTGAAAATAGCGAGTTAGTGCCTCCTCGACGTCATTCATGATTTGTCGAGCCCGCAAGGTCAGACTATTCGCCCCGTTCAGACGCGCATCCAGGTAGGTCACCGTCATCAGCATTTGCCCATTGACGTAAATGACCGGTTGATTGCTCTCTTGATCAATTTCGTAAGACACCGTTAAGGCATCAGGATTATCGGCCCGCAAAAAATCCGCGGCGATCTGTTCCAACTCATTTTCAATGGCGGTTGCCCGCTCCAGGGCACTCAGAGTTTCTTCATTATTAATGGGGGCCGCCACCTGAAATAAAGTGCGGCCGTCAAGGTGAATAGACGCAATATCAGACTGCTCAGCTTGACTATCCGTAAACCATCCCCGGATTTGATGTGGCGTCCACGTTTGCAGAGGGTTAATGACCGGATTTTGCGATGGCGGCACGAGAAGCGGATCTGTAGCCGCCGGGGGAGCTTCGGGGGCGGTCTCCGGCGGTGCTGCGGTCTCGCCAGGGGCAGCAACCTCATTCGGTACCGCGATGGGCATGGCGATCGTCCAACACCCCAGTCCTAAGAGCAAGCCTGCAAGGCCCTGTATCAGGCGTCGGCGCAGCGATCGCAGCCGAATTAATCGACGGAAATTCTTCAAGATTCTGCCACCTCCTCACACACTCCCCTTTACAATATCGATACAACTCTAAACTGCATGTTACTCACGACGGACTTTAGCTATGGAAGCGATGGATTTCTTTCAGATGAGTGAAGGTCGCTGGATTTCCCAACGCACGACCCACCATCTCGCCATGCGCCGCACGGAACTCGGCCAGCTCGAAATCACCGCTTCTGTGCTCGAAGCTACCGATCCGAAAGTGGTGGAAATTTGTCAAATGCACGATGTTGATCCCGCCCGAGCCATCGGCGGCGCGGCAGTGAGCTGGCAAGGCTCCATGCAGTGGGATGAAGCAGGCCAAACCCAAGAAGGGGCCACCGTACTCGTCCTAGTCCCGGACTCCGACGCCGCGCAATCCGGGCAACTGCTACGCGAAAAGGGCTACGCTGAAACCTCGCCAGTTGTAGGCCATTATCAGGTCGATGACCAAGATGGCCTAATTTTGACGACGGACTACTCCACGATGAGTTCAGTCGAACGGTTTTGGTTCCCCAACGCCACCACGCGCATCCGCACCAGTACGGTCATTGGCTTGTCGAACACCGCTTCATTTTGTGTCGAAACCCGGATCGATGTTCCCAGTGAGTCCAGCCCGGTCTCAAGTCCTGAGAGTGCGCCCGAAGCGATCGCCATTCCAGCCGCTCAGTATTCCGCCCTCGGCTGGTAAAGAAACATTGCCAAACATCAAGCTCGCCGCACCGCATCCCCAGATGCGGTGTTTTTAATTCACCCATCCAGCCATCATAGAACCTTGAAATCAATGCCCCGCCTAGGTTCGACAGAATGTTAAGCTCTGTGATGATTTCCTCAGGATTGCCAGGGTGGCTGACCGCCATCCCCTATGATTGGCACTAACGATTGTAAAAAACTCTACAGATATCGGAGATTCAGACGTGGCGCTTCCATTGTTGAATTATTCCCCTTCCAGTCAAAACCCCCGTGTCGAAGGGTACGACGTTGGCGGTGACGAGCAAGCACGCACTTTTAGCACCGACGACCTTTTAGACTCTACCGATATGGATGCCTTGATTGAGGCAGCTTATCGTCAGATTTTCTTCTACGCCTTCAAGTGGGATCGTGAAGCCTTTCTCGAGTCCCAGTTGCGCAACGGGCAAATCACTGTTCGTGATTTCATCCGGGGCCTGCTTTTGTCGAAGACCTTTTATAACAGCTTCTACGAAAAGAACAATAACTATCGCTTTGTTGAGCATTGCGTAGAGCGTGTCTTAGGCCGCCGGGTTTACAGCGAGCGCGAAAAAATCGCTTGGTCTATCGTTGTCGCGACCAAAGGCATTCAAGGGTTCGTTGATGAGCTGCTCGACAGTGAAGAATACATCAGCAACTTTGGGTTTAACGCGGTGCCGTATCAGCGCCGTCGCGTGTTGGCGAGCCGCCAGGAAGGCGAAATGCCCACCAACTTGAAGCTGCCCCGCTACGACGAGTACTACCGCTCTATCCTCGGTTTTCCGCAGTCGATTTGGCAGTCTCAAGTTCGTCGCTTCGTCCCTCAGGACAAGCGCCCCAGTGCGGGCAATCCGCAGCTATTTTTGGATATGGCTCGCAAAATCCAGCCCAACTCCAAGGCTCCGGCTCGGGTGACTACCGCCGACATCAACATTGCAACTGCGGTGCCTTACCGCAAGGTGGCTTCTTAGCCTCTCTAGATTTGCTTCAAGGGAACTCGTTTGGGGGGCGTTTGCCCCCTTTTTTTGTGCTTTTTTGCAATCCCCATTGCACAGTTCTAGAGTCAGTTATGGTCACAAGCAGCAGACGTGCGCCCACCTTGCAGATATGATTGGCGGTAGACAGCCGGAAAAGTGTCTGCATTTATCTGCTGATTTAAGGTTTTGCGGGTAATCTGCAGGCAACGCATATCGTTGCATATATTTAATTGCAGTTTTAGCTAGTCGCTTGATCGCTGTCCCCGTCGCTAAATTGGGTAGTCTGCCAGCATGAGCCCTATGGATTCCTACGAATCGTGGTCTAGCCACCAAAATGCCTCCACCGCTGAGCTTGAGAATCGTCTTTATCGTTTCTTGCAGCAATGTCGTCAGCAGCAAGATGCCGATGAGGTTTTGCAACAGTTCCATCAATTGTTCATTCAGGCGGACTATTGCCCGGATGAAACGATTTGGGACATCGTTGTGGAACTGGCCCATCGCCCCTATGCAGAACGCGAGTTTAAGTACACGCTGAACCGCTGTAGCTATACGCTCGCCAATCCCTGGTCAACTGACCCACGTAATCACTGGGCGGTGCCAGCTTTAGTGCAGATGTTTGAGCAAGTACCGACGACTCCAGCCGCCATGGCTGAAACCCAAACCATCCGTAAGCTGAGTCGTCTCTTTACACAAACTGAGCAGTACGATGCCCTACGACGGTTTGCCAACTTAATCGACGACCCAGCCGCAGGCGCGCCGATCGCCATTGACGAGCAGCCGGTAGGCAAGCAGCTCAAGCGTTATCCCTTTTTGTATGACAGCAGTTTGTTAACGAAAGATAGCGACCAGCAGCAGAAAAATCAGGTCGGCAAGCTGCGACAGGAAGCTGAGGCCAAGCTAGGGGTGCAACTCGCGCGTTACTGCGACCAACAAAAGCGGGAGGGCAGCAAAACGGTGCAAAACCCAACGCAATTGCCTTCAGATGAGTTTGCTCAAGCCTTGAGCTATTACACCGGCAAGGTCGAGGGAAATCGCAGCCATCGCGATTTAGCCCAGATGTTTCGTACTTACAGCAAAACCGTGCGCTCTTTCCGCGATTTCAAAGAAGAGTTTTTGGAGTACTTACTGTCGCCGCTGGCAGACGCTGATCCCCGGTATGTGAATAACCATTTTCGGCGATCGCTGCGGCAGTATCTGCGCGAGACGCTGAGTGATTTTGATGATCAGCGACTGACGGACTTTATTGTGATCACGACCTGTCAAAAGTTGCTCAATTTCCTCGTCGTCCAGGGGCGTCAGCAGCCGGTCTTTCGCCGCTTTTGGCAGTTACTCCATGACGCTGGCCAGACTTTGACGGTTGGATTGCTCTTGCGCGTAGTGTTGTTTTGCTCTGCGGTGAAGCCCTGGCTAGAAAATCGGTTAACTGTTTTGTTTAACCATCACGAAAAGTACGTTTGTAAAGACGTGCCCTGGCTAGTCAATACGCTGGAGCATACCAACATTGCCCTGCTGACCAATTTTGGCAAGTTTGGCTATTCTTTCGCATAAGCTGAAACAGCAATTATGGAAAGCGCGATCGCCTTGGTTCGGGGCGATCGCGCTCTGTCTTTTAATCGGTTTAGCTTTGCGGTGGTGGCAGTTAGACCGAATGGTGTTTTGGCACGATGAGGTCTTCACCGCTTTGCGGGTGACCGGACACCTCGGCGAACAAGTGGAGGCCCAACTGTTTAGTGGTGAGCCGACCACTACTAGCACCGTTCTGCAATATCAGACCTTTGCCCCGGGCAGTACATTTGCCAATACTTGGCGATCGCTCATCGACCATCCCGAACATCCACCCCTGTTTTATCTGCTCTGCTGGCTGTGGGTTAACGTCTTTGGCACTTCAGTCACGGCCTTCCGGAGCTTGTCAGTTCTGGCGAGCACGATTACCTTCTTCGCCTTGCCAGCTTTGGCCTGGGAACTCTTTGCCGTCTGGGAAGCCGCGATCATAGCGCCCTTATTGTGGGCCGCCTCGCCCGTGCATCTGCTCTATGCCCAAGAGGCGCGCCAGTACGCCCTGTGGTCATTGGTCACCGTACTCGCGACTTGGGCCTTGCGCCGGGCCGTGCGATTGCACCATTGGCGGGCTTGGGGCCTCTATGCCGGATGCCTAAGCCTGACATTTTACACATCAGTCCTATCTCTACTCATCGTTCTGGCCCATGGGGTTTACGGTCTGTTAGCCCTGTCTCAACACCAATGGCGCAAACTGGCGATCGCGATCGCGGCGGCGGGAGGGCTCTTTTCACCATGGTTGCTAGTAATGTGGCGTGATCGCCAAGCGTGGCAATCAGCTACAGATTGGACCACAGCAGTGAGTTACCCCATCGACGTCATGAGCAAACTTTGGGGCTTACACTTCGCATCAGTATTTATCGACCCGAATTTGCCGCTAGAGCATCCTTATTCTTGGCTGGTGCCACCCGTTTTACTGCTGCTATTGGTGGGAATCTTGCTCTCTTTATCCAAAGATTTGCCCAAGGAGTCTAGTTTGTTAGTGCTGGCGCTGGTGTTAGTGCCGACGGCAGCCCTGATCGGGGGCGATTGGGTACGGGGCAGCGTGCTGTCCAGCCACACCCGCTACTTTATGCCCGCACTGGTCGGCACACTGGTGGCGGTAGCGGGGTGGTTGGGACGGCAATATCGGCACCGCCGCCAGCTGGCTATTGTGGGCGTGGCGTTACTTTTAGGCATGGGGTTTACCAGTTCGTGGGCCATGGCCCAAGCACCGACTTGGTGGAGCAAAGGCTTTAACTATCACAATCGCACTATCGCTGCGGCCATTAATGAGTGGCCGCAGCCAGCGATCTTGACTCAGGCCCAAGGCACCACGCTAGGGAATGTGATTTCGCTCAGCCATTACTTGGCCCCCGCAACGACCTGGGTGGTGACCCAGCCCCCTGAACTGCCTCTAGTGCCGACTTTTAGCAAAACAGTGCTGCTGTTTGAACCCACTGAGCAACTGCTCAATCACTTTGCCTGTGAACCTGAAGCCTTACCCGTTCCCGGCGGACTGTTTTGGGTCAGTTGCGAGTCGAGCGATCGCCGTTGAATGATCGCGTGCTGATTCAACGGTGACTAACAAAGCGTTAAATTAAGTAAAGGAGTTGCCCATTCTATCCAGGCTTGATTTTATGACTATCCAGTGCATGAGTTGGCAAGACCTTGAATCGCTCACTGACTTTGAGATCGACCGCGTCAACGGCCCCACCAATGCCCAAGCTAAACTTCGCCTTTTTGGACATTCGGAAGCGGATGTTCGGGTCACGCTGTACCGCGATAATCATGCTTGGTGTCCCTACTGTCAAAAAGTTTGGCTCTGGCTAGAAGAGCAGCGGATTCCCTACCGCATCGACAAGATCACGATGTTTTGCTACGGGCAAAAAGAAGCCTGGTATAAGCGCAAAGTGCCTTCGGGGATGCTGCCCGCGCTGGAGCTCGATGGTCAGTTAATCACTGAGAGCGACGACATTTTGATGGCGTTGGAACGAGCCTTTGGCCCCGTGGCGTGGGGCTTACAATCTCCCCAGGTGATGCCACTGCGTAAGCTGGAACGGTTACTGTTCCAGGCTTGGTGCGGGTGGCTGTGCTATCCGGCGCGATCGCCGCGCGAAGAAGACTATCACCGCGAACAGTTCCTGCGCGTGGTGGAAGAGGTAGAAGCCGCCCTCAGCCAAACGCCAGGGCCATTTTTCCTTGACACCTTCAGCGCCGCTGACATCATTTTTGTGCCCTATGTCGAGCGGATGAACGCCAGCCTCTATTACTACAAAGGCTACTCTCTGCGAGAGGTCAACCCACGCTTGTCGGATTGGTTTGATGGGTTAGAAAGCCGTTCAACCTATCGGGGTACCCAAAGCGACTTCCATACCCACGTCCACGATTTGCCGCCACAAATGGGGGGCTGCTACGAGAACGGAACGCCCGAGGCGCGTCGTCACCAGCAACAAGTTGACCAGGGGCCTTGGTTGGGCCTGCCGGATGTCCGCTATCCTGAACCGAAAACGTCGCGAGCTGAGGCGTTACAGCGAGTTTTGCAGCACCGGAGCAACCTTATTCGGGTAAACCCAGCGCGCGACCAACGCTTTGATGAAGCGCTACGCTGCGCCCTCACACATTTGATGACTGGAGAATCTTGCCCGCCCCCCAAGGGAACGGACGTGGGCCTGCGATATTTGCGCGATCGCATCAATGTGCCCCGTGACATGTCAATCTACGCGGCCAAGCGGCTCCGAGCGTCATTGGAACAGACCGCAGCACTGGTCGGTGACCGGCAGGGGCCAGCGATTCCCGTACGCCATCGTCGCGACCAAAACCCGGTGGAATTTGCCCCGGTTTAACGGTAATCCGCCAATCGGGTTATTCACCAAGTGCAGGAGCCACTTGATCGGGATACGGAGCCGGCACCACAATGTAGCCGCCAGCAGCATCCCCCAGCACCCAGTTGCGCGCCAAACCCCACCACCACCAATGGGCTCCGGCATAGGCACAGGTCAGGCTATCTAGCTGATCTTCAGCCGCCTTCAGGGCTTTGCCACCCGTGGGCAACTTGGGGAGATCACTATCCCGCAGCGCCAGGCTGGGTGTCAGCTTGGCAAGCCGGTCTAGTTGCAAGGTACGCAATTGGGCGAGGGCTTGTCGGCGCTCGGCAATACGTCCTTTTTTATATTTCAAAATTTTGGACAGCCGAAATAAATGGATCGTGGCGGGATGGGGAAACAGCTCAATTTGGTAACGCCCGGCTTGTTGGGGCATGATCTGCGGCGCGTGACGAAAGCCTCGGGATTCCAGCTCCAGGCCAAATTCTAGTAAGGCGGGGGCAAAGGGGCGTCCCCGGTTGGCGGGATAACAGCCCGCGTCATACTTGCCAAAATATCGGTGAGCGAGGCGATCGCATTCCCGCATCCCGGTTTCATTCGGAATCAGGGTGGGGGCATCGACGGCAATCAACGCGGGTGCCGTCGGCGAAATGAGCTGATCCAACAATGTCAACACTGCTGCTCGGCTGTCGCAGTGATGGAAACTCAGCAACTGTAGTCTTTCCTGCTGCGCTTGCAGCAGACACACGCCACTGCCGCCAGACTGCCAACCCAAATCAATCCCGACAAAATACATGATGCACCTTGGGTTCACCCGATCAGCTCGACTATTGACCCTTGTATTGTGGACGATGGCGACGGGTCAGAGGCTTTGGAGCAGCTTCCAGATTTACGGATATCGGCAACCTCACTCACTCGGCTGATGAGATCGGCAACCCCGATCGCTGATATTTTGGAATCATACATGGAGAGCGATCGCAGACCATAGGGCATCTTAAATAATGGCCAAAAAGCAAAAGTACCCACACCTTATAGGGTCGAAATGGACAGCCCAGGAAAAGACCTTTGGTTGGCGACACTTTCGCGTGGTGACTCGCAAAAATGAGCACGGCATAGTGTTCGCGGAGATGGTGGCGGCGTGTGATCCCGACGTACGATTTTGGATTAATGCGAAGGGACTGAAAAATCGCCACGCCTGGCAAGCGGGCTGGCAATCGCTGCAAGAGCAGCAAAGCAGTCAACGGTAAAAGATTGTTACGCTGACAATAGGTGCTTTGAGATTACGAGTCACGATGTCAGCAACTGAGCCTTCCAACCAACCCGACCAACCCATCGTCCAGGCAGTTTTAGAACCTTTGCTGGCAGACTTTCAGTACTGGTTTGGCGAAACTCAAACGCTGTTAAAGTCTTCCCGAGCGAATTGTTTGGCCGCCAGCGATCGCCAAACCTTAGAACAAGAGTTGGCTACGGCGCAACAGGCGGTCGCCACCGCCAAGACGCTGCTGTTAGCGACTGATGGTCGCGCTGGCGTCGATATGGCGGTGGTGGGGCAGTGGCATCAGCTGGTGAGTAAATGCTGGCAGACATCACGCTTTATCCGAGAGCACAATGCAGACAGCCCAGACTCAAATTAATTGATGTCATTGACCAAGACCAGGATCACAAGCATTTGTTGCTCAACGAGTGACAACAAGCATCAAGGTTTTCGGCGATCGTCTGAAAATCACCCTCGACCTTCGATACACTGAGTACAGAAGACGAATCGCCCGCAATCACGCTGGTATTTGTCCACCCTTATCAAAGCCTTTAGGAGCCACCTCACAGAAATCATGCTGCACGCTCTTTACATCATTGCATTCGCAGTTCTATCGGTGTTGGCTGTCAGTAACTTGATCCGCAACATCATCATGTTTGGCACCGACGCCCGTCGTGCCCCTCGCAACCGGGGCTTTGGCAATGTTCCCGAGAACGATGGCATGCGCTCAGCCCCTCACCCTGAAATGCTGGACAACACCGGACGAGTTTTGGATGAACCCTTATTGGTGATGAAATCCATCTCCTTAGAAGATGCCCGAGAGCAGTTAGATGCCCTTTATGAAGGCAGTTCTGAGAACACTGCCGATGATGATGTATAACCCTTGGCACAGAAGCGCGCTACGTCATCTCAAAGCAATTCAGCTAATCTGAATTTGAGTGATGCAACAATATTGAGTCGGTGTATCACTCGCTCTGCTGCCGACAGTTGAATGGTCTACAGCAGCAAGGGATAACGCTTCAGCGTTGCAAAGCGTCACGGTATGACTGTGAATTTCGGCACTTAATTTTCAAGATAAACCGAAGGATTCCCATACACTTATCACAGATACAACTGGCACATCTACAGCAATGTGACGTCGATCAAACACGGTAAGCTTCAAGAGTACTGAGGCATGACCGCTGTGACTCCCGATATGCTTAAGTTTTTGAGTGACGATAGAGTAGCGCGATAACCCTGGAAGGTAGGCATATGGTCAAGGTGGTGTCTGTCCACTCCTTTCGAGGAGGCACCGGCAAGTCAAATACAACGGCGAATCTAGCTGCCTCCGTGGCCCGCACTGGCAAGCGAGTCGGCATTGTGGATACTGACATTCAGTCTCCTGGGATTCATGTGTTGTTTGGCTTTGACGAAAGTGACATGAATTTGGCCCTCAATGACTATTTATGGGGGCGCTGTGCGGTGGAAGATGCCGCCTATGACGTGACCCATAAGCTTCAAGGTCAGGGCGGCAGCAATAGCGCAATTTATTTAATTCCCTCCAGTCTGAAGGCAGGGGAAATTGCTCGGGTGCTACGTGAAGGCTATGATGTCGGGCTACTGAACGATGGCTTCCAGGGGTTAATTCAGCAGCTCAATTTAGACTATCTGTTTATCGACACCCATCCGGGTCTGAACGAAGAGACGCTGCTATCCATTACTATTTCGGACATCTTATTGTTGATATTGCGTCCTGATCGCCAAGATTTTCAGGGCACTGCCGTCACGGTCGATATTGCTCGACGGCTAGAAGTGCCCAAAATGCTGCTGCTGGTCAATAAGGCGCTGTCTTCTTTTGACTTTGTCGCCTTAAAGAAGGAAGTGGAAGAAACTTATGGTGCTCCGGTGGCATCGGTGGTGCCGCTGACGGAAGAGATGATGCAGCTGGGCAGTAGTGATATTTTTAGCCTCCGGTTTCCCGATCATCCGCTGACTCAGATTTATACCGACATTGCTGAGTTGCTACTTGAGTAGGGAGCTGGTAGTCGCCGCTCCGCTATTTACCTTGAGCGATCGCTCAATGGCGAAAGTAATCGGATAAGCTAAGCTGACAAATGGCAAGCGCTAGGTGCGAATTCAAGGACTCATTGTGCTGATACGGACATCTTTACTCTCTGCATTGACGGCGGTTGGGCTCTGGACAGTGGCGGTGCCCGTCCGGGCGCAGGCTCTTTTACCTTATGTCTTGCCCTTAGAGGCTGAGCGCCTAGAGGAGCAGGGGTTGGCTTTGGCCCAAGAGGCCGCCCAATTAGCCCAGCTGCAGCAATATGAGTTGGCCCTGGCACAGGCTCAACTGGCCGCTCAACTAGTGCCGACCAGTGCTGCCGTGTGGGGTCTCTTGGGCAGCCTCTATCTGCAAGTCGAAGAGTTTGATGAGGCGATCGCTGCCCTTAGTCGAGCCAAAATTTTAGAAGCTGATAATACGGCGGTACTTTTTGCCCTGGGGACGGCGCATTTTCGGAAAGGTGATTATGAAAAGGCGTCGGATTTTCTGGAATCAGGCTTAGCGATTGAGCCCGATAATCCCGGAGCGCTCTTTGATTTAGGCAACACCTATTTCAAGCTGAATGATTTTGATACGGCGATCGCGCAATACGAGCGCTCGGTGGGTTTGGACCCTGAGTTTTGGCCGTCGGTCAACAACATTGGCCTGGTGGAGTACGAGCAGGACAAGGTGGAATCGGCGATCGCTCGCTGGGAAGAATCCCTGGAAATTGCGCCGATGGAACCCGAGCCGGAGCTGGCGATCGCGGTGGCCAAGTTTGCCCAAGGGGATGTCGCCGCAGCGCTAGCGATCGGCATTCCAGCGCTGGAAAAAGACAGTCGCTATGCCGATGTGCAGTTCTTAGTGGATAACCTGTGGGGACCCAAGCTGATTGCTGACACGGACGCTTTTTTCAACCATCCAGACGTACAAGCTGTCTTGGCGCAGCTTTAGCCTGTGACCATGGCCGTCTCCCTGGGTAAGCCCGAACTCTGTGCGGTAATTCGCGATCGCATTCAGCGATCGCCCCAACAGCAGATCCCCTTTGCCGACTTTATGGCGCTGGCCCTCTATCATCCTGAGCATGGTTACTACACCAGCAAGACCGAGCCTTTAGGCATGGGCGGCGACTTTGCCACCTCCGTGCATTTGGGGCCAGATTTTGGGGAGCTCCTGGCCGAGCAATGGGTGGAGATGTGGCACCACCTCGGTCAGCCTGAACCGTTTCATCTGGTGGAGATGGGGCCAGGGCAAGGACTGCTCGCTAACACCATCCTGACTTATCTGCAGCGGCAATATCCCAACTGTTTTGCGGCTGTTCACTACACGCTGGTCGAAACCTCAGAGGCCCTGCGTCAAGTGCAGCAAGCCCGCCTAGCGCGCTGGCAAGCCGCAGCAGTGCCCATTGATTGGCGCAAGTTAACAGATATGCCAGCGGCGTCGGTGACTGGCTGCTGCTTTTCGAATGAACTGGTGGATGCCTTGCCCGTGCATCGAGTCACCCTTACGCCAACCGGCTGGCAAGAACAGTACATCACCTATCGCGAGGGCACCGATCAGCCTTTCGTTACAGTCTTGGGGCCGCTCTCGCAACCAGCACTCAGCACCTATTTTGCATGGGTCGGAACAGTCCCTACGCTGGACACCTATCCTGATGGTTACACCACAGAAGTTAACCTGGCTGCTTTGGAGTGGCTGAAGCAAGTGGCCACCAAGCTCCACCAGGGTTATGTCCTGACAATTGATTATGGTTACTCAGCCGAACGCTACTACAGCCCCGCGCGATCGCAAGGCACGCTGCAATGCTATTACCAACACGCCCACCACAACGACCCGCTCATTAATATCGGCCAGCAAGACATCACCGCCCAGGTCGATTTCACCGCCTTAGCACGGCAGGGAGATCGCGCCGGATTAAGTAATCTGGGACAGGTGCCACAGGAATTATTTTTGATGGCGTTAGGGCTGGGCGATCGCTTAAATCAACTCATGCAAATTGAGTCGTCGTCTCCCCAAGCGGTGCGATACGCCCTCCAACGACGGGAGGCGCTGCATCAATTGATGAATCCGCTGGGAGTCGGCAAATTCAACGTGTTGATTCAAGGCAAAGGGCTGACAACTCCTGAGCAGCAAACCTTGAAAGGACTCACGCTGCCGCCGCTGAGGTAAGGGCGAGAGCGATCGCTACTGCAACTTACTCTGCAAAGACTTGAGATATTCTGTGTTCACCCCCGACTCGCGAGTCAGGGCGATCTTGCCCGTGCGGGCAATTTCCCGCAGGCCAAATCGGCTCAACACCTGTACGATTGCCACCATCTTGCCAGGGTCGCCCACCACTTCCACCGTCAGAGCATCTTCCGAAACATCGACCACTCGCGCCCGAAAGATTTGCACCAACTCCAAAATTTCTGAGCGGTTGACACTCGTAGCGTTGACCTTGATGAGCATCAACTCCCGCTCAACACAGGGCACCTCAGTAATGTCTTGCACCTTGAGCACATTGATCAGTTTGTAGAGCTGTTTCGTAATTTGCTCAATAATTTGATCATCGCCGGGCACCATCATCGTGATGCGAGAGACGCCCATCTGCTCTGCCGGGCCGACTGCCAAACTCTCAATATTGAAGCCACGTCGGGCAAATAGTCCCGCAATGCGAGTCAAAACCCCCGCCTCGTCTTCGACTAAAACTGACAATGTATGTTTCATGATGTTGGCGACAAACCCGCTGCTACAGGCCGGTAGCGTTTGTAAGACAAGAGATGATCCTAGCCTGACGACTGCCTTTTGTTAAGCAGAAATTTGGGGGTTATATAAATACTTCGCCCCGTCTTGGCCGTGAACGCTCGAGCAAGAGGGCGGAAGTGTTTCTGACGGTATTAGACAGCTGAGTAGGCGGATCGATGAAGCGCTCACCCCAGGCCATCAGTGGTTGGAGAGTGCCACGATCGCTAACCACTGGTAACCGACTCCTGCCAGTCACTCGCCAGGGACGTAGCATATGTAAACATTTTGTCGGACTTCGCAATGAATAGATGTGCAGATTCGGGCTCCGCCCTTAGTATCGGTAAAGATGTTTCTGCCATCGAGTGCTGAAGTTGATTGCTATGGGGATTTTTCCCTCTAGACGAAATCAAAAACAGCGATTAGGCTATAGAACGATCAATTTTGAGTTCACGACTTCTGTTCTCTTTATTTATTCTTTGCCGCGCATGCGAAGCCGAAATCCTCGAAACTTACCGCCCATTAACGAGAATATCCGTTTCCCTGAGATTCGCCTGATTGGAGCCGATGGCGATCAGCTGGGCATTATGGCTCCGAATGAAGCGCTTCGGATGGCCGAAGAGCAGGATCTGGACTTGGTGTTAGTGAGTGATAAAGCCAATCCTCCGGTTTGTCGCATCATCAACTATGGCAAATACAAGTTTGAACAAGAAAAGCGCGCTCGGGAAGCCAAGAAGCGTCAGCATAACGCCGAAGTCAAAGAAGTTAAGATGCGTTACAAAATTGACGATCACGACTACAACGTGCGCGTCAAAAATGCCCATCGCTTTCTGAAGTCTGGCGACAAAGTCAAAGCTACCGTGATGTTTCGGGGACGCGAGATTCAGCATTCAGACTTGGCCGAAAAGCTGCTGCGCCGCATGGCTAATGATTTGGGCGAAGTGGGTGAAATGCAACAGGCTCCAAAACGGGAAGGTCGGAATATGATGATGCTGTTGTCGCCGAAAAAGTAGCCGTTTAGCTAACTGGATTGGCGATCGCGATCCGACTGTTCCCTGCATTTAGCATATGAAATCGAGCCGGACTGCTTCACCGTCTCTGCCTCAGTGGCAGCAACAGCTGCTGCGTATTATTAATCTGCGCCCCAACGAGACTAAGCGGACTTTTTTGATGTTCGCGTTCTATACCGCTACCTCCATGGGGATTTTGTGGTTAGAAGTCAGTTCGGCGGCGTTGTTTTTAGATACTTACGGCCCAGACTCGCTGCCGTGGATTTACATCTTTAGCGCGGGGGTCGGGTTTGGACTCAGCGTCATTTATTCCTGGCTGCAAAAGTTCTTTCCCCTGCGTTGGGTCATTGTGGTCATTGCGGTGTTGATGGCTGGGCCGGTGCTGCTATTTCGTTGGGGCTTGGCTTTTGAGCCGCTGTTGCCGATCACCATTTTCGCAATGCGCTTGTGGACAGAAGCCATTTACGGCCTGAATGACCTCAACGTTTCCATCACGGCGAATCAGCTGTTCAACATTCGAGAAATTAAGCGCACCTTTCCGCTGGTGAGTAGTGGCAACTTGGTGGCCGATGTCCTGAGCGGGTTTTCGGTGTTTTTCCTGGTTAGTTTTGTCGGCTTGCAAAATGTGCTGGTGCTGGCATTTTTGATCATGCTGGCCGGTTCTGGGGTGTTGTGGCTGATTAGCCGCAACTATGAGCACGCCTTTCCAGATTCGCTACAGCAACAGGCAGAAGCTGGCCAAGATGACCATAAAGCGCAGCGATCGCGCGGCACCATTCGCCAATATGTGGTGATGCTGTTCAGCTTTTTTGTGCTGGCTCAAATCGTTATGTATTTAATCGAGTTTGAATACCTGACGCAGCTCGAACTCAATCTGGAAGTGGATGAGATTGCCGCCTTTTTAGGGATTTTCAGTGGTTTGCTGGGCCTGATTGAACTCTTAACCCAGTGGTTTACCTCTAGCCGTCTGATTGAGCGTCAGGGGGTATTTGCGGTGCTGTCACTACTGCCCGTGGTGATTATTGGCATCAGCCTCATGACGATGATTGGCAGCTTTCCTGGCCTGTTGGGGGGCACGGCACTATTTTTGGGCCTCGTCGTCTTGAAATTTTTCGATGAGTGGCTGCGTTACACGCTGGTTGCCAGTACGCGCCCGGTGTTGTTCCAACCGATTCCTGACAGTGAGCGCACCCTTTTTCAATCGCTTGTGGGGGGCATCGCTGAGCCGCTGGCAATGGGGGGCACGGGCGTGTTTATTTTGTTTGTGATTGCCTGGGCCGATTTTCTCGGGTTTGAGAGTCAACTGTTGCAGGCGCAGTTCTTTTTGGGGGTGATTGCGTTCTTAGCGGGGGTCTGGTTGATTGCGATTTTGTTTTTGCGATCGCAATATTTAGAACTCCTGGTCAAAAGCGCCCAGCGGGGCTTGCTCAGCGGCAGTGAGGCCAACCTGCGGGCATTGCGTAAAGCCTTTGTCGAGCAGTTAGAGAAGCCCGGCTCGGAAGCTGAAAAGCGCTCCTGCATTGAACTCCTTTCCCAACTGGATCCGCAAAGTGTGGGGGAGGTATTGGCCCCCCGGCTGATGACATTGCCCCTGTCACTGCGCAAGCAAAGCTTGGAGGCCATGCTGGAGTATCCGGGAAGCGAGTATGCCGAAACCGTCAGGGAATTGCTGAAGACTGAGCAGCCACCGGAAATTCTAGCGCTGGCGCTGCGGTATATCTGGATTACCGACGACAGTCCAGCGATCGAGCGTTTGCAGTCTTATCTCAGCTCGGACGTTGACCCGGTGGTGCGGGGGACGGCGGCTTCGCTAATGCTGAAGCATGGTAACGCCCGCGAAAAGAATGAGGCCGTGAACACCCTGCGCCAAATGCTGACCCATGAGCACGAGCGCGAGCGGGTGATGGGATGTCGCGCTCTGGGGGAAGCGGATTATTTACAATCATTACGACTCTATATTCCCAATCTGTTGCAGGATGAGTCGCTGCGGGTGAGACGAGCGCTGTTGGAGGCGATCGCGGCCACCAACCTGGAGGAATACTATCCGTCTTTGATGAAAGCATTGCAGTACAAATCGACCCGGGAAGCAGCCAGCCAAGCCCTGACCCGCCTCGGCAATGACGCTTTGGACATGTTGGCAGAGGTAGCGCTGGATCCCTATCGGCCCGATAGTTTGCGCAACCAAGCCTGGCAGGCGATTGGCAACATGGGCAGCGATGCCGCGATCGACTGTCTGCTGCAAAATCTGATCACCAGTTGGGGGAGCACCCGCCGCACCCTGCTGCGGATTTTGTTGCGCATGGTGCAAGAGACGGGCTTCAAGCGTAACCAGGGCATCGACGCCGCGTTAGACCGCTTTGGGCGCGACGGGGTGGAAGATTTGATCAATCAGGAACTGACGTTTATTGGTCAAATCTGTGGAGCCTTGCTCGATCTGGAGGATGCCGTCCTCCCTGGGCGCGAGGCCAATCTGTTACAGCGGGCGCTGGAAGAGTTGCAAAAGGACGCGATAGAACGCATTTTTATGCTGTTGCGGTTCATTTCGCCACCAGGGGCGATTCAGGCGGCCCAAGTGAGTTGGCAGGGGGGCAGTGTTTCGAACCAAGCGCGGGGCATCGAGATTTTGGATAACACCCTCGACATTCCCAGCAAACGGGCGATTTTGACCATTTTGGATCGGCGGAATTGGGGCGAAAAAGTGGACGTGCTGCGAGAGAGTAATCTGTTTGTCTATCGGCAGATGCAGCCCAGCGATCGCCTGCGCTATCTCCTCGATTTGCGCTATTTTCTGTCGGATTGGGCGTTGGCCTGCTGTTTCCACTTGGCCCGGGCCCAACGCTGGAGCCTGAGTGCGGAAAATACCGTCGCCTGTCTCAGGCATCCCACGGGCTTTGTCCGCGAAGCGGTGCTGTCCTATTTGCAGGTGGCTTCGCCGCGAGTGTTGCGAGAGCTGCTGCCGGTCATGCGCCAAGACCCCAATGAACTGGTGAGCAATCAGGTTAAAGAACTGATGGCAGAATTACAGGTGGATTGAGGCCCACTGATTTCAGCCGAGAGCCCAAAGGCCAAACAGCACCGAGAGGCTGGGGCATGAATGTTCAACCTGAGCGTAGAGAGCAGGAGCCGCCGCGCGTGCCACTGAACCAGGCATCGTTTCCGATTCAACACCTGAAGTTAAGCACTGACCTGACTTTGGCTTATCGCGAAGCCGGGGAGGGGCTCCCTGTGGTGATGCTGCACGGTCTAGCGGATCACAGTTTGGTGTGGCAAAGTTTGGCACAGCATTTGGGCGATCGCTACCGTTGCCTCGCGCCTGATTTGAGGGGCCACGGTGACAGCAGCAAGCCCCCGGCCTCGGCCTATGGTGCTCGGTTCATCGCCGATGATCTGGAGCAGTTTTGTGTGCAGCTACCGCTAAATACCGCGACGGTCATCGCGCATTCTTGGGCGGCCAAAGTGGCACTGTGGTGGGCGCGGCAATATCCCCAGCGCTTGCGCCACCTCATCCTGGTCGATCCCTTTTTTGTAAATCGCCTGCCCGTTGCCTTTCGCCCTACGTTTCCCATCTTGTATCGCACGTTGCCTTTCCTCAAGGTGATGGGGCCGTTTGCTGATCGGGAGCAAGCTCAGGCGGTGGCCCAGGGACTGAAGCAATATCGGGGCTGGAGTGCCCAACAGCAAGCCATTTTTCACGCTGGGATGGCGCAGCAGACGGATGGGCAATGGCGGAGTAAGTTTGCGATCGCCGCCCGCAACGGCGTCTTTGACGACATTTTGCAAACCGCCGGGTTGACGGAGCCGTTGGCGACCCCGACGACCCTGTTATTGCCGCAGCAAGGGCTAAACCGCATGGCCTGGCAAACGCGCCCTTATCACCAATACCTGAGCAATTTAGAAGTGCAAACGATTCCCGGCAACCATTGGCCCCATCTCGTGGAGCCGGAGACTTTTAACGCCGCGATCGCCGCCGAGTTGGGAAAAAATACTACACCCTAGCCCGGTTAGGCAATACACCTTATAGGCTGTGGATAACTGTCATATCTATCGCCCCATGAACACCGTCCCCATTACTCAAACCTATCCCTACGCGCAGTTAGCCAATTGGATTTTTCGGCCATTGGACTATATGGAGACTAACTATCGGCGCTACGGCGACTTATTTTTTGCTCGCTGGGGGGTGCTGGAGTGGGTGTTTCTGAATCATCCTGAAGCAATAAAAACGGTACTCAGTCAAGACATGGGAGCCGCCATTAGTGCCCCCGGCGAAACCAACAACATCCTCAAGCCACTGCTAGGAGAGCACTCGGTCATCTTGCTTTCGGGTCACCAACATCGCCAACGGCGCAAGCTGATCATGCCGCCCTTTCATGGCGAACGACTGAAGGTATATGCCGACCTGATTCGCCAAATTACCCTAGAGGTGATGGCCGAGCTACAACGTGGCCAAGCTCTACAAGCCCGACAGCTCATTCAGAAAATGACCATGCGAGTAATTTTGCAAGCGGTGTTTGGCCTGCATGAAGGCGATCGCTGTCGGCGCTTAGAAAGTTTATTAGCCGAACGGCTCGATATGGTCAGTAAGCCCCTCGCTTCGACAGTCGTGTTTTTTCCGGTGTTGAGAAAGAACTATGGCAGCTGGAGTCCTGGGGCCAAAATTGCCCGTCTGACAGCGGAAATTGATGAATTGCTCTATGCCGAGATTCGCGATCGCCGGGCCTCGGTCGATGCCAGCCATCAGGATGTGCTGTCGCTGCTGATCATGGCGCAGGATGAAGCGGGGCAGGGGCTGTCGGATGCCGAGTTGCACGATGAATTGATGACGCTGTTGGTGGCCGGACACGAAACCACTGCCACCGCGATCGCGTGGGGCCTGCATTGGGCTCACTATCAGCCCAACATTCGGGCAAAAATTCGCGACGAGATTGCCATTGCTGGGGCCAACGACGACGCTATGGCGCTCACCAAGTTGCCTTATTTAGAAGCCGTCTGCCATGAAACCCTGCGGATTTATCCTGTGGCGATGCTGACCTTTGCGCGGGTCGCCCAACAGCCCCTTGAACTAATGGGGCACGCGATTGATCCCGGCACCCTGTTGGTCGGCTGCATTTACCTGCTGCACCACCGCGAAGACTTGTATCCCCAACCATCCGAGTTTCGCCCCGAACGGTTTCTCGAACGACAATATTCCGCCTTTGAATTTATGCCCTTTGGCGGCGGCGCGCGGCGGTGCATTGGCTATGCCCTGGCTATGTATGAGCTCAAAATCATCCTCGGCACGTTGTTGACGCACTACGACTTTGAGCTCGTGAGCGATCGCCCCGCCATCCCAGAGCGTCGCGGCGTCACCTTGGGGATGAAAAACGGGGTGGAAATGATTTATCAGGGGCCTCGTTCAGTCCCCGCTCCCGTGGCCCTTTAATGGCTAACTGACGTCATCCACCGATTTCTGGTCTAGACCATTTATTTTTCACCGAATTTCACTTTTTGCTGCCGACTCACCAGATCTTGTTTGATACTGGACACAGTAGCAGGCGAATTATCCGGGCGGTGCCATGCATCAGGTCAAACGACAGTGGGGATGGATCGTAGTGAGTGCGATCACGTGGGGCGGGTTGACCGGACTCGCTTGTTCCGCAACGGTTTCCACGACGAGCGATCGCGCGGTCAGGACGCCATTATCAGCGCCAGCGACGCTAGCGGAGGCTAAACCGACTCAGGCAGAGTCGTCAAAAGCTCTGTTATCACAAGCGTTTGAGGCGGCGACAACGGCGGCACAACTGGCCCAGTCTGCCAACACTGCCAGCGAATGGAGCGCCGTGGCCACGGCTTGGTCGGAGGCCATTCAGGCATTACAAGCCATCTCTACCGACAGCCCCGAGTGGCTGTTTGCCCAGCGTAAGACCCGCGAATATTTGGCCAACCAAGCGATCGCGCTGCAGCGGGTCGAAGAGTCGGCGCGCCTGGCCGTTTTTCCGCCGTTGGGCAATCGCGTTTTGGACGAACAGTTGGCGCTCTACTTGTCCTACATTGCCACCTTCGATAACCCCGACATCCTGATCATCGGCAGCTCTCGGGCGTTGCAGGGACTGAATCCTCAAATTTTGGAGCAGCGGTTAGCCCAACAAGGCTATACCAACCTCAAGGTGTATAACTTTGCCGTGAATGGTGCGACAGCTCAAGTGGTGAGCTTTATCCTGCGCTATTTATTGACCCCAGAGCAGATGCCCAAAATGATCATTTGGGCGGGTGGGTCGCGCTCTTTCAACAGCGGTCGCTTCGATCGCACCTTTGCCCAAATCCTAGAGTCGCCGGGATTTGCCGCTGTGCAAGCAGGCGATCGCCCCACCTTTGCGTCCGAGACTCCCCTCGCGGCAACCCTCAATACCGCCAATACCACTCGCGATAAAACCCAGGCCATGCCCGTCAGCAGTATCAATGGATATGGCTTTTTAGCCGTGAATGACGTGTTCAATCCTGACAGTTACTATCAGAGCTTTCCCCGCGTGCCGGGCGCATATGACGACGCCTACCTCAACTTCAATTTAGAGGGGGTACAAGCCGTTTCTACCCGAGCGATCGCGGCTTTTGCCCGCAGCAACAGCATTCCCCTCGTGTTTATCAACCTGCCCCTCAGCGACGATTATTTAGATGAAACGCGATCGGGATATGAGCAACAGTTTCAGCAGTTTCTCCAGCAAGAAGCCCAAAATGGCGACTTTGTCGTGGTCGATTTGCTGAATGAATGGCCCGGACAAAACCTGTTCTTTGCGGATCCGAGCCATCTTAACCGAGTCGGTGCGGCCCAAGTTGCCATCCGAGCCTCCGAAGACGACAGTATTCCTTGGGACGTACTCGCAACGCCTGCGAACCAGACAACAGAAGAATAATCGCCGCCCACGACTACGCCACCCTCCGGTCCCAAAAACGATCCAGACACAGCAGTCCAGCAACTCGACGAAAGACGCATGAGGCAAGGTTGCTCCGAGGCTAGACCGGGTGGGGGACCGACGGCATCAACTTTCCGTGTTTTCAGCTATATTTTGCGCCGACCCTGCCTCAGCCACCGCCCCAGCGAGCAATTCCATCCATAGTTTCGGTTGAGTATCTGAGCCGCGAGCCAGGGAAAAATCCAACTTAGGTCACTCTGATTTATGGTTTGATGCTGGTACCAAAAAACATATTTTACTGGAACCAATCATCTCCACCGAATGACTTAAATCTGCCCGATAGACATTGCACCGCCAAGGTTTAGGTCGCCCAACAGCTTGCGATCCCATCACTTTACGGTTTGTTTAAAATTGCCTTCCTGATATTCAGGCTTGCAGCTTGAACTAGGCTCTAGACATGTCAGCACAGGTATCAACCATTTTAAGAAAACTACTTCTTGAGCGCATTTCATGACATTTTGAAATAGGATCAGCATGGATTTATTTAAGTTAATTGCTGGTCGCCTTGCTTAAGTTTTGGGCATAACTATCGGTACGGGAATTCACTGATGGCGTCGGTGCTCCCCAGGGAGAACAGGCCATCCCATTCAGGTCTTATGGCTGTGCTGGCAACGCTCAAACGACGGCTGTAGTACAAAACAATTCATGCAATTAGAACAAACGTTTCGATATTGGTGGACGCGACGGCGACAACGGCAAGCCTTGATTTGCTTAGCTTTGGGCTTGATCGGTGGACTGGCGATCGCGACCCTGCAATATCTCGCGCAGGATGCGCCGTTGATGAGTTTGGGGTGGCCCGGTTGGCTGACCTTGCTCGTCACGGCTTCAGCTTTTGTCCTCAATGCCATCACCGCGTTGCCCGCCGAGATTGTCTTCTTGGGGGCGGTGGCGGTGCTCTATGTCAGTGGCGTATTGTCCACCACTGAAGCGTTAAAGGGGTTTAGTAATGACGGCATGATCACCGTGGCCGTGCTGTATTTTGTGGTGACAGGATTGCAGCAAACCGGCGCGCTGGCGTGGATTTCTCAACAAGTGCTCGGCCTGCCCAAACGGCGTACAACCACATTTGTCCGCCTCACCGTACCGATCATGGTGCTGAGTGCCTTTTTGAACAACACGCCCGTGGTGGCGATGTTTATTCCTGTGGTAAACGATTGGTGTCGCAAACTGCGGATCAGTCCCTCAAAGTTGATGATTCCCCTCAGTTATGCATCGATTTTTGGCGGTCTGTGTACCTTGATTGGGACCAGCACCAATTTGGTCGTCAGCGGCTTATTGGTCGAAGCGACCGACCATCCCGGCTTACGAATTTTTGACCTGACGCCAGTCGGACTGCCCTGTGCGATCGCGGGGTTGTGCTTTCTGTTTTTTGGGCAACGCTGGCTGCTGCCCAACCGTAAACCAGCGATGGGCGATTTGAGCGATGTGCGGCAATACACCGTAGAAATGGTGGTGGCACCGCGCAGCCCCCTGGCGGGCAAAACTGTGGAACAAGCCGGGTTACGCCATTTGCCAGGGCTCTATTTGGCTGAAATCGCTCGCGGGCAGCAAATTTTACCGGCGGTCAGCCCCCGTGAGATCCTACGGGAACATGATCAACTGATCTTTGTCGGCATCGTCGATTCGATTTTAGACTTACATCGGTTGCGCGGCTTGGCCCCAGCGACTGATCAGGTCTTTAAGCTAGACACTCCCCGCACCGAGCGGCGTTTGATTGAAGCGGTGGTGTCTCACACTTGCTCGCTCGTGGGCAAAACCATTCGCGAAGGACAATTTCGCTCCCGTTACGATGCGGTGGTGTTGGCGGTGGCCCGCAATGGCGATCGCGTGCAGGGCAAAATCGGTGATATTCGCCTGCGACCGGGCGATACGCTCTTACTCGAAACGCACCCCCGCTTCATCGAACGGCAACGCATGTCTAATGATTTTTATTTAGTCAGTGATTTGCCTGATTCGGAGCCACTCCGTCATGAAAAAGCCCCGATCGCACTGGCCATTTTATTGCTGATGGTGGTCTTAGCTGGGGTGGGGTGGCTCAGCATGTTAAAAGCGGCGGTGTTAGCAGCCATGTTGATGCTGCTCACCGGGTGCTGTGCCCCCACACGAGCGCTGCAAAGTATTGAATGGTCGGTGCTGCTGGTGATCGGGGCGGCTTTGGGCATTAGCGAGGCGATGCAAGTGACGGGGGCAGCAGAAGCGATCGCCACTAGCTTTTTGGGAATTGCCGGCAATCAACCCCTGGTAGCCCTTGCCGTGATTTATGGCATCACTACGCTGCTGACCGAAATGATTACCAACAATGCCGCCGCCGCACTGATGTTCCCCATTGCCCTGTCCGTGGCAAATAGCTTAGGAGTCAGCTATATGCCTTTCGTGATTGCCATTATGGTGGCAGCTTCGGCTAGTTTTTCGACGCCCATTGGCTACCAAACCAATTTGATGGTGTACGGCCCTGGCGGGTATAAGTTCACCGATTTCATGCGGATTGGGATTCCCTTAAATCTGTTGTTTTGGGGAATCACCGTGTATTTAGCCCCGCAAATCTATCCCTTTTAAACTTCATCCAGTTTCAGAAGTGGAGTTTTAACATTTTGCCCCACCTCACCGCCTGCAGCTTCTCTTCCTCCCAAGGCTACGGCTTATACACATCTCGATTGATACCTCGACAGGCTGCATGCGCCCCCTAAACCGCTGGCAGCAGGCAGTCCGAAACTTATGTACAAGCGGCAGCCTGGCCAAGGGGAGGCTTAGATGTCATTTTTCGCCGACCCCCTACGGGGCTTCTTCTTCGGCGGCATTCCAAAGTTGTAATAACTCATCAACTCGTTCCACTGAATCAAAGTCTTCATCTGCTTCATAAAGGCGACGAGCCAGATTGATAGAAGACAAGGCCTGTTTTTCCAGGCCCTCGGCCCAGAGCGCCAGCCCCAAATTGTAATGCGCTCCAGGATTGTTGGGAAAAACACGGAGGACTTGACGATAGGCTCTGATGGCCTGGAGATAGACACCTTCTCTCAGGTGAAAAGCACCCACTGCCGCCTGGGCCGGAATCAATTCCGGATCGGCATCGACCGCGCGCCGATAGTAGCTGTAGGCAGCGGCTTCATCGCCAATTTCCATCGACAGTTCGCCCAGCAGAAAGTTGGCTTGAGGATTATTACGATCGAGCCTGACGGCGTTTTCGAGGTTCTGAAAAGCGGCTTGAGAGTTACCGAGGGCCAGCTGCGTTTCGGCTAACCCCACGTATGGCTCACTGCGGTTACCATCGGCCCGGACGGCACGTTCAAACGCCGATTGTGCCGCCGCGTAGTTTGCTTGAATTAAATAAAGGGTGCCGAGGGCTTCATAGGCATTGGCATTCCCCGGAGCACGGCGCGCCAGACGTTCGTAAGTGTCTAAAGCCGCATCATAGTCTTCGAGGGTAATGAAGATATTGCCCAACCCCAAATAGGCATCGGCTTCGGAGGGGGCCAGGGTCGTAATAGTCTCGTAAGTGGCGATCGCGTTCTCGTAGTCCGCTAATTGCACATAGGCATAAGCGAGACCATAGCGAAACGGCAGGTTATCCGGCTCCAGGGTGATCGCCTGCTGATAGGGCTCAATGGCGGCGGCGTACTCACCCTGCTGCATATATAAATAGCCGATGCCAGAATACAGTCGGGCATTACTGGGATCAATGCGAGTCGCCTCTCGATAAAGGGCGATCGCGGCGGCATAGTCCTCGGCTTCAACTTTGTCCTGCCCTTCGGTGAGCAGTTCATCCAAGGCTTCTTGTTCCGCATCCGAAAGATTAGCGCTGCGAGTTTGGGCCAGTTCAACCGGGGGGACGGTTGCCACCAGCGGTGTTGAAACTAACGGTAAGGAGGACGAGGTTTCAATGATGGAACTCGCTGGGGCGATCGCCGCCGCGGCACTGCTCGCCATCGCCCCGCAAACCGCACTCGACAAGCACAGTGCAAACCACCGAAAAGTCACCATTAATTGGCCTCCGTCATGCTCAATTCGTTGCCTGTTGCCGACTTTTAGTCTCAGGTGATACCAAGGCCAAAAGTCCATCGTAAATTCTAGCTTAAAGCGATCGACGATCTAGCCGTCGCTATGGGAAACGATCCCCATGCCTCCCCGACCGTTGTGGTCTACGTTCCAACCTACCAGCAAGATTGGCGAGAACGATGCGATGAGGAGGCTACGGTTCATTTACCGGGACGCATAATGCGTCCAGAATCCCCTCACGCGGGATAAATCCGCAGCCGCCGATTCGGTTCATCGCCAAAGCTGGAAGACTTGAGGCGATAATGCTCAGCCAACTCGTGCTGCATTTTGCGAATGCGGGCCGATCGCGGCAGCAACTCGACAGGTTGACCCTTGGGAATCACAATTTGTTCCACGGCAAGGCGAGCTTCTTCTAGCGCTTCCAACTCGTCAGCATCTTCGTTGGGCGAGAACAGGCTGAGATTTGGCATGGCGTGAACGCTGCCGTCATCTATATCCAACATGCGCTGTAACGTCCGCACAATCTGCGGCATGCTGTTGGACTTGACCGTATGAATCGGCAATTCGCGCACCTTCGCAATATGGCGCAGTTTGGAATGGTGTTTGACGTGCGATCGCAACGCCAGCACCGCATCCGCACCATCGAGATCTTTCGTCAGCACAACGGGCAATCGCAGCGTGGCAATCACTTGATCCAGGTGATGCTTGCTGATGCCGTAGGAATAGACCCGCAAAATATCTTCGCCATTGGGGCCAACGGTCGGCTCAGGCGCTAGCGCTAAGGATTCACCCGCCGCTGCGTAGACCATCTCGTCTTCGTTCAGCGAGCGATCGAGCATCGCCTCAAAGCTTTGCTGCTCGGCGCTCACGGGCAACCGCTCAACCGTGCCACGTTGGGGCGGCACCATGCGGCCTGACGCTCGCCAACCGCCCGCTTGCAGCTGGGCTCTACTGGGCGATCGCCCTTTGAGGGGAGCCGTCTTAAGTTTGGCCGCCTCGTTGGTGACCACCACCTCACCGGCGGCATCCACACTGCGGGTTTGGATGGCAGGTTGTTGCCCCCGCAGCAGCGAATCCACGGTCACCGCCACATCTTCGTGAATGACCCAGCGCTGCCGTTCCAGCATTTCCACCGCAATGTCGAAAGTTGGGGGAGCCTTACGTTCCAGCACGCTCTTTTGGCTGCGCCGTCGCCGGGCTTCGTCATCCCCCAACGTGACCGACTGAATGCCCCCAACCAGATCAGACAGGGTCGGATTTTTTATCAAGTTTTCGAGCTGGTTACCGTGGGCCGTGCCGACTAGCTGCACCCCACGTTCGGCAATAGTGCGGGCAGCGGTCGCTTCCAATTCCGTGCCGATTTCATCAATCACGATGACTTCGGGCATGTGGTTTTCTACCGCTTCAATCATCACCTGGTGTTGCAGTTCTGGCTTGGCTACCTGCATCCGCCGCGCGCGCCCAATGGCCGGATGCGGAATGTCACCATCACCCGCAATTTCGTTGGAGGTGTCAATAATCACGACGCGGCGCTCAAGGTCGTCGGCCAACACCCGGGCAATTTCCCGCAGGGCGGTGGTTTTGCCCACGCCAGGACGGCCCAGCATCAAAATTGACTGGCCGCGCTCGACCAAATCTTGAATCAAGCCGATAGTGCCAAAGACCGCCCGCCCCACTCGACAGGTGAGGCCAATGACATCACCGGAACGATTGCGCATGGCACTGATGCGATGCAGCGTTTTTTCGATACCTGCGCGGTTATCGCCGCCAAAGTACCCGACCCGATCAACGCAATGCTGCAAATCGTCTTTCGTCACGACTTGTTCAGAGAGATATTCGGCTCCGGATAAAAACCGGGCCTCGGGCCGTCGTCCCAAATCGAGAATTACCTCGATTAGTTGGTCGGCTTGTTCGTGACGCTGAATTTGCGCTGCCGTATCAGGCGGCAACATCGACAACAGGGCTTGGAGGTCGTCGTACACAGCGGCTTGAGCAGTAGACGCTTGCCCAGAAACCGGATTGGGAGCAACTGGGGCAGAATCAACAGACGGGGTGTCGTTGTGAAGGGCCATAGCCTAACAAAAAACTCTACTCTACGATGGGGGAATTACAGTCGTGGCTCCGCCGGGGTAGCCAGAACATTGGCGCGATCGCCCGCTTGATCAGAGGGCCAAGGCGATGCGTTGCCAGCGGCTCCTTTGATGGGAGCGACTAGGCTGGCAGCCAGCTGCACCGCTTGCTGTAGGGACAAAAGCGAACTCGCCAGGGAATCGGAATCATGACACGACGGCCTCTCTTCAAGGTGAACGGCAGATGCAAACAGCGGCTCAGTGGACCACTCAGCCAATACGGAACTTAACAATCGACGGGCAAAACTTCCGAAAGCCACGCCGCCCAAGGTAGAATGCAAAGCGGCCGCAGTCAGCGGCCAAGCGGCGACATCAGTCGCGCTCACCGGGGACATTTCACGGGCCAGGGTTTGAAATTTCTCGGCGGTGTGGGCATTGGTGCCCCCGGCCAGTTGGACATATCCGGGTGGCCCCGATTGCAACATTCGCCGGGCATAGCGCAGGGTGGCGTGGGTCGTGCCTCGGCCAATATCTCCACTCATGGGCCGACCATCGGTTTGCCAGATGAGGGGTAGCGGCAGCGGCTGGATGCCTTCATAAAGTTGCCACAGATAGTCGATCACCCCGGCTTGCTCAGGGCAACTAATGGAAACGACGGACAAGTGATGCAGGTGCGGTTGCAACACCATCCACAGCGACATGAACTCGTCATAGCGGCCGACCTGAGTGTGAATCTCGATCGCGTCCACTTGCTCTAGTAAAGTCGCGGCGATCGCCTCGACCGCCGTTGCCCGCGTCACCGTTTCAATCTGCTGAATGGGGCAAACGGGTAAACAACGACCGCAGCCGTAGCACCGCTCGGCAATGACGCCAGCAGTGTCTGCGGTGAAAGCGATCGCCGCTGCCGGACAAATGGCTTCACAGGGGCGCGAACAGTCGGGGGGACAGCGAGTGGGATCAAACTCTGCCTTCCGAAAATGGGGATCCTCGCCATCGCTAAAGCTCACCATCAGCAACGGCAGTTCAGAGGAAGTTCTGTGGGCGGGAAATTCCGCCCCTTTAGAAATTTGCGGCAGCTGCGAAACGACGTGAAACGACTCTTTAACCGCGCTAACCACAGCAGGATCCGCAGCGACATCAATGCAATCAGCACCCGCGAGAGTATAAGCCAGGGCCAAATTGCGAATGGCAGGAAGGTGTTGATAACTGGCTCCTCCAATGAGTTTGAACCAGCGACCGGCCTGCAAAGAAATTAGAGAAGGATGGGTCTTTTTCACCCTTTCATGCTAAACGTTTCTGTTCGAAATTACGAGATTCTGGCAAATTTCTCAAGTTTATTTGTACTATCCCCAACCAATGCCGACTAACGATCTAACGTAGAACTCTTGTAGCGCAGGTATTCAGCCAAGGCGGCAATCATGCCCGAGGCCAAAATCAGCAACACACTCAGGGCGTTCATATCAGGCTTGACCCCGTTGCGAATACGGCTGAAAATTTCGAGGGGCAGGGGATTGGCTCCCCCCCCTGCCGTAAAGCTAGAAATCAGCAAATCATCAATACTGAGCACAAAGGCCAACAAGCAACCCGCCACGATCGCCGGCATGAGCTGCGGCAACAGTACTTTGATGAGGGCTTGGGTGGGAGTGGCTCCCAAATCCAGGGCCGCTTCCTCTAGATTGGGGTCGAGACTGCCCAGGCGACTGGACACGACGACGGCAATGTAGGCCAGGCAAAATACCATGTGGGCGGCCACAATCGTCCAAATGCTGAGGGGAATAGCCATCGAGGCGAGAAAGACGAGCGTGGCCACCGCGATGGAAATATCCGGAATGATCAGGGGCAGATAGGACGCCCCTCGATAAATGCCCTTGCCGGGGAAGTAATACTTGCACAGGCCGATCGCCATCAGGGTGCCGAGCACAGAGGAAATGGCCACAGCTACGATGGCGACAAACAAGGTGTCTTGCAAGGCGCGGAAGATCCGGGCGTCTTGAAACAGGCTTTCGTACCACCGCAGGCTAAACCCTTGCCACACCGAAGTGTAGCGCCGCGAATCATTGAAGCTGTAAATACCCAGCACCATAATCGGGCCGTACATAAAGCCAAACAGGACGATGGTGAGCCAACCCTGCCAGGTTTTGGGAAGACTGAGGCCGCCTAGAAATGACATGTGTTTGCTCCTCTACGCTTCCTTCACGGAGTCGCGATCGCCATATTTCAGCAAGAGGGCGATCGCCAGACTCACGGCCAAAATCAAGATCATACTCAAGGCAGACCCTAAGCCCCAGTTGCGGGTAATGCCTAAAAATTGGTTATAAATCAGCCGCGAAATGGTCATGCTGGATGCGCCTCCTAACAATGTGGGCACCACAAAATCCCCCATGCTGGTGATAAAGACGAGCAAACAGCCCGCCGCAATGCCCGGTAACGTCTGGGGCACCGTCACTTTCCAAAAGGTTTGGCGGGGATTAGCGCCCAAGTCGGCGGCGGCTTCCAACAGAGAAATGTCGAGTTTTTCCAACGAAGCGTACAAAATCAGCACCATGTAGGGCAAAAAGTTGTACGTCAGCCCCACAAACACCGCCGCTGATGAATACAGCCAATTCTGGGTGGGCAAATCCACACCGGGAATCAAATCGCTCAGCCAGGTAATAAACGTGTTTAGCAACCCCGTGGGCCGCAGGATGCTAATCCAAGCGTAGGAGCGCAGTAACGACGACGTCCACAGGGGCAAAATGAACGCCACGACCAGAAAGTTGCGCCAGCGGCGAGGAGCCATAATCGCCAGCCAATAAGCGACGGGGAAACCCAGCACCAGGCAAGCGATCGTTGAAACCGTCGCGTAATAGACTGACCGCCAAATGACCTGGAGATAAACCGAGTCAAAACGCGGATCAAAGGGATTGAAAACGCGGGAATAGTTGCCTAAACCATAGGCTCCGCCCACGTCTTCGGGCCGCAAGTCTGGTACCAAGCTAATGTCCAGAATCAGTAAGGTCGGCAGCACTAAAAAGAGCAAGAGCCAGATTCCGGCTGGCCCCAACAGCGCGAGCGGCCCCAGCAACTGCTGGCAGCGATGGCGAATCGTCGTCCCTAGTCCTTGCAATCGGCTCTTGCTCAGCGATGCACTCATGGCTGTAATTCCTAAGCGCTGGTAGCGCGAGTCCAAAACTCGTCAAAAACTGCGGCGGCGTCGCCAACCGGGGCGATCCCTTCACACTTGGCCAGCAGATCTTCCGGCGGGAAGAGTTTTTCGTCGTTCTTGAACTCATCCGATAGATTTTCGTAAGCCACTTTGTTCGGGGTCGCGTTGAACAGGGTTTCCGTGTTGAGTTGGGCGATCGCCGGATCCAGGTTGAAGTTGAGCCACTCGTAAGCAGCATCCACATTAGGCGCGGTGGTCGGGATGACCAGCGTATCTGTCCACACCGAAGATCCACTCTCAGGAATGACGTAGTTCAGCGTATCGTCTTCGGCAATACTGGACAGGGCATCGACGGAGTAGGCCATCACCACAGCTAAGTCGCCACTCAGCAAGCCATCCTCATAGCCAAAAGACATGAAAGAGGCCAGGTCGGGCTTGATTTCGATCAGTCGCTCGTAAGCCTCTTCGATTTCCGCCGGATTGGTGGAGTTGTAGGAATACCCAAGGGACTTGAGGACCATCCCCATGGTCTCGCGCACATCGTTTAGCAGCGTCATGCGCTTCGACAAAGCTGAGCTATTCTCCCAGAGATAATCCCAATCCGTCGGCGTGTCGGTAAGGATATCGGTGTTATAAAGCAGCCCCGTAGTGCCCCAGGCAAAGGGGGTACTAAAGCTGTTGCCCGGGTCGTACACGGGATCTTGCCACTTATCAAAAATATTTTCGAGGCCAGTGACGCGCTCTTTGTCGATCTTGGTGAGCATATTGAGCTCGATCATCTGCTGCACCATGTAGTCCGATGGATAGATGATGCTGTAGGCATCGCCCCCACCCGCTTGCATCTTGGCCAGCATGGTTTCATTGGAGTCGTAAATATCGACAATGACCTCAATGCCTGTCTTTTCAGTAAAGGCGTTGACCATTTCGTCACTGGTGTAATCAGCCCACGTGTAAACGTGGAGGACACCGCTGTCACCACCGCTAGCACCGCCTTCTTCCGGGGTGGTGGCAGCCGGATCTGCTTCGGGAGCAGCTTGATTAGACAGGTTTTGGCGGCAATTAGACAACGTGACACCAGCGATCGCGGCGGCTGACCCCTGTAAAAACCGTCGGCGAGTGGAACCGAGGCGTCGTGACGACGATGGCAAGTAAAGAGAGCGCTTGCGGGGCATAGCAGAATTCCTCACAGAAGTTAAACGGCTGGGGGTTGCATAACTTAAAAATTGTTCGACAAAACAAAGTTATTCAACAAAACTATTAGACACTGGCCTTTGACTTTGTTTAACGGACAACACTTTGCCTGATTGGGAGGCCTGTCAAGCGGCCAGCGCTAGACAATCGGTGGGCAACCAAGAGGCATAGATCGGCGTCGTTGAGGCCCAAGAGAGCCCGGTTCGGCTGGGCTGCATCACAGTCAGGCATTCCCCGGTTTGGAGCTGCACCACACAATGCAAATGCGTCCCCAGATACATGACATGTTTGACGTAGCCAGAATAGCAGTTTCCTTCATCCGGCGGCGGTTCTTGGCTGAGATGAATTTTTTCCGGGCGTACACTCACCACCGCAGTCTTTAAGTCGGCGGGCATATTTGCCGAAGGCTGCGCTAAGACAGTGGTGCCCTCTGGGGTTTGAATTTTCAGCAGGTGGTGATCGGCAAATGCCACTACTCCTTTCAGCAGATTCGTGTCGCCAATAAAGTCAGCCACAAAGGGCGTCGTGGGATGATCGTAAATCTCTTTAGGAGAGCCGATTTGTTCGATGTTGCCATCATTCATCACGGCGATGCGGTCAGACAGCGATAAGGCCTCTTCTTGATCGTGGGTCACCATCACAAAGGTGATGCCGAGTTGCTGATGTAGGTTGCTGAGTTCTACCTGCATTTCTTTACGCAGCTTGAGATCCAGAGCCCCCAGGGGCTCATCCAATAACATGACGGCGGGACGGTTGACCAAGGCGCGAGCTAACGCGACCCGCTGTTTTTGTCCGCCCGACAGTTGTGCCGGATAGCGGTTACTAAAGGCTTCCATTTTGACGAGGCGGAGGGCATCGGCGACCCGCTGCTGCATTGGCGATCGCCCCATCCCTTTAATCCGCAAGCCAAAGGCAATGTTGTCTTTGACGGTCATGTGGTTAAACAAGGCGTAGCTCTGAAAGACCGTATTGACGGAACGCCGATGGGCCGGCGTCCGACTCATCTCTTGCCCTTGAATGATGATCTTCCCGGTGGTGGGCTGCTCAAATCCCGCAATGAGGCGTAGCGTCGTCGTTTTGCCACAGCCTGAAGGGCCTAAAATACTGAAAAATTCACCTTCTTGAATGGTCAGATCAATCGTGTTGACCGCAGTGTCTTCTCCAAAAGACTTTGATACCTGACAAAGTTCAACATCTGCCACTCGCCGATCAGCAGACTGAGATATCGCGGGAGAGACTGTCTGTGACATAAAGGTGATCCCCTGAACAGCAGTAGAGTATCCGGAAAAATGTATTGCTTCATATCAGCATGCCCGGCAAATTCTCGGCCAGCATCATGATATGTAGTTTGAAACTGTTATAAGGCAGTTAGACGAAGTTTGACAAAGTTTTCTTTGACGCGGCTGGGCGCGGTGGGCACTGATCGAGGGGGAAACCCTAAAACTCAGGATAGCCCGCTATCCTAGTTGAGACGTTGATATGGCATCTCCGGCCCAGGATAACGAGAGCTGAACGATGACGCTAGAGTTTCCTTCTCGGTTTCAATTACGACTCGGTAAAGAGAGCGATCGCACTGTTGGCAAGCACTTTCAGGCGGTGGTGGTGATGCTAGCCGTCACTGGCGTGTTGTTTGGCGCAGTGGGGACACGGCTGGCTCAGCTACAGCTCGTGGAAGGGCCGCTCAACCGCCAACGGGCCGAAACGAACCGCATTCGATTAGTGCCCAAGCGTCCCGCTCGGGGCGCATTGCTCGATCGCAACGGCAAGATTCTCGCGAGTAGCCGGTTGTCCCATGCCATTTCCATCTGGCCAATCGCCCTGCCCCAGTCTGAATGGCCCACGGTGATTGCTCGCCTCTCGGAAATTCTCAAGGTGCCGCCCGAAGACCTGCAACAACGGCTCGAACAAGCCGGATACGAATCGATCGAGGCCATTACCATCGCCCGGGGCATTAGTCCGGCTCAAGCGACGGCGATCGCCGAATTCAGCCAGGAATTACCCGGTGTACGTCTGGAAGCGGAAGCTGTACGCAACTATCCCAACGGTGACTTGGCGGCTCACGTCTTGGGCTACACCGGCGAGATTACCCAAGAAGAGTTGGATAGTCCTAAATATGCGGATTATCGCCTGGGCGACATCATTGGCCAAATGGGGTCCGAGGCCGCCTTTGAGTCGATGTTGCAGGGAGAATGGGGCGGGCAACAAGTCGAAGTCGATAGCTCTGGTCGCGTCATCAGCGTATTAGGTGACAAACCCGCCGTCTCGGGCAATGACGTGCAGCTGACGATCGATATTGAATTGCAAAAGCTGGTCGAACAAGCCCTGGGAGACACACAAGGAGCGATCGTCGCGATCGAGCCCAAATCAGGCGAAATCCTCGCTATGGTCAGTCGCCCCACCTTTGACCCCAATATTTTCACCACCAACATTACCGATGCCCAATGGGCGCAACTGCAAGGCCAACGCTATCCCTTTGTCAATCGGGCTCTGCAAGGGTTTCCCCCCGCTAGCACCTTCAAAATCGTGACCACTGCTGCGGGCATCGAATCAGGAGCCTTTGCCCACGAAACCATTTTGCCGACCTATGGAGCCATTACCATTGGCGGCATCGCCTTTCATGATTGGAATAACGTCGGTTTTGGCCCCTTGGGATTTCGTGGGGCGATGGCGATGAGCAGCGACACCTTTTTCTATCAAATCGGTCGCCGTATCGGTGGAGAAACGCTGATCCAGTGGACGCGGCGGTTTGGGTTTGGCAGCAAAACCGGGATTGAACTCGGCTCGGAGGAAAGTGCTGGCCTCGTGCCAGATGATGCTTGGAAGCGGGAAGTCATTGGCTATGAGTGGTTTGTCGGCGACACCATCAACATGTCTATTGGCCAGGGCTTTTTGCAAACGTCCCCCCTCCAGGTGGCGGTCATGTTTGCGGTGCCAGCCAACGGTGGCTACTTAGTCACCCCCCACTTACTCAAAGACAGTCGCACCCCTGATGACTGGCGGGAACCGATGGGACTACAGCCCGCGACGGTCAAAATTTTGCAAGACGGTTTACGCCAAGTGATTACCGCCGGGACCGCCCAAGCGTTGAACTTGCCCAATGTGCCCCCGATCGCGGGGAAGACGGGGACGGCAGAGGCTGACCCCTATGAAAACCACACCTGGTTTGGGGCCTATGCCCCCGCCGATAATCCGGAAATTTTGGTCGTGGCCTTTGGAGAAAACTCGGGCGGCGGCGGCGGTGCGGTCGCGGCCCCGATGGTGAAACAGGTACTGGAAGGTTACTACAAAGACTGGCAGAAGTAATTGCTAGCGCCTCCCTCAAATCCGCAGGTAATGTATCCATTGGCTCGTTTGTTCGGCGGTGAGCCGCAGGCGATGATGCACGTCACTCCAACTGGTGAAGGGCGATCGCTGGCGTTCATTCAAAATGCGTTCGGCCATGGCACTGGACAGCCCCGGTAAGGCCAGCAGTTGAGCGATCGTGGCCTGATTTAGCGAGGGGGGCAGCGTGGCAATCGGACTGGCCGCATCGTAAAAGCAGAATTGCAAAATGGGCTCCAGTGCGGCTAACTGTGGCACCGCTAAACCAAGCGCTGCCGCTACATCATCCAGCGAGTAAAACACCACACCGCTATGACTTAGCTTGACCAACGTGCGGGCCTGATGAATAGACAGCCCAGGGAGCCGCAACCAGTCATCAACGGTTGCCTGGTTGGCATCAATGCGAACGCCGAGGTCAGCCGCCACCACGACATCCGCCAGGGTCGCTAACCGTAACATCGGATCTTGCCGCAATTTGGCCTTCAGTGGATGAAAATGATTGGCCCAGCGCTGGAGTCGTGGGCGGGACGACGAAGACGACGAGGGAAAACGACTCATGGGGATAGCGCTGGCAGGGAAAGTAGGTTAGCTTAGCTCAGCTTAGTTAGCAAAGTCCGACGGTTTTGCTCAAACTCTTGTTCAGAAATGAGTCCTTCTTGGCGCAATTTTTCGAGTTCCCGCAGGGCTGTCGCGATCGCCTGAGTCTGCTCAGAGACAGCCACACTTTCGTAGACGGTATCGCGAGCCGGGGTGTCGTTTTGCGATCGCACTAGCAGCCAGACCCCCTCCACTGCACAGGCAATCCGAGGAATGCCCGTCCACCCGAGCAACAGATAAATGCCACCCCAGACTGGCTGTCTCAAATAAAACTTGTGCAGTCCCGAAACCGGGATCGGCAAAGGACTTAACGCGCCCGCAAAGGCTAAAGCAGCCGCAATTTTCCATTGCTGGGGAGACTGCGCTTTGCCGCTGACCGGGGGTGGTGCCGTGGGATGACCAACCATGCCGACCTCAAACCTTCCTGTCAGCCTACTGTAGCGCAAGAAGAATGAGTTGAGACTCCTTAAACATCACCAGCCTTCCCCTGTGGTCACAGGGTGGGCCACCGTGTCCCTAAGTGATGGGTAAAAGCTTCGTCACCATGAGGCAAAATCTCTGCTACTGTCGGGTCAGCGTAGAGGCCTGGAGTGCAATCTCAGACTGCGCCCCCCGGTGAGTGGTTGCTCGAACAGCAGTTCAAGCGTCTAACCATCCCTTAACTAATAGCCGCAACTGCTTCATTAACGACATATAAAAGTCAACATCACTCACTCAAAGCGTTAATCTAGTCATGGCTAGAGAATTCCAGCTCAGTCCCCTGTTCGTGTGCAACTTCCCGGTCGCTAATGTTGGCACTTTGCTGCTTTGATTGCCCCCTTTTTGTACGGTTTGCATGACATCTCCGGCTTTCTCGCCTGATTGGCTCAAACAGTTCTCCGATCCTTACGCCATTTTGGGTGTGGCCGTCACGGCAGACGAGCGACGCATTTCTAAGCGATATCGTCAGGTAGCCAAACGCCTCCACCCTGACCAGCAAATGGGCGCTGAAGCAGCCGATCGCGAGTTTACCAACAGCGTGATCACTCGCTTAGTCAACCCCGCTTATCAACGTCTCAAACAAGACAAAGGGCGGGCCGAAGTACTAGCGACGCTGCGGTTCAAGGTGCGACGACTCACTCGGGAAAACAAACTGACCACCAAAGTTGCGCAGTCTAAACAATTGCTGCACGTCAACGAAGCTGAGGTTGACCTTTTTTATGAAAAGGCGCTGACGGAACTCTCGGATGAGCAATATTCATCGACAGAGCATTTTGCGTCCCAAACCGATGCGATCGCCGAACTAAACCTGGTGTACTTGCGGCGCAAGATGGGCGATCTGGTCATTCGCGAAAAGCGGACTGGTCTGATGTCAGCAACCAGTCAGTCGGCCGCCGCTCCCACCTCTGTCACAACTCAGCAGTCGGCTTCTCCAACGCCGGAGAAAACACAAGTTGATTACGGTCAACGCCATGTAGCGCGGGCCAAAACTTACATCGCGAGCAAATCCTACGCGGAAGCGGTACAAGAATTGCGCGACGCCGTTCGCATTGAACCCACTAACAGCAACTACCACACAATGTTGGGACAAGCCTATCTTCTGCAAAAAATGACCGGCATGGCCAAGGTCCATATCCGCCAAGCCCTCAAGCTAGATGCCCAAAACCGCATCGCCCAGAAATACGCCAAGCAGCTAGACATCACCATGCCAACGCCGACCACGGCGAATAACGGTCATGCGAGCCCTAATGGACACGGTAAGAGCCCGGCTAAGTCTAGTGGACAAGCCAAGAAGGGCGGCTTGTTCAGCGTGTTTTCCTCCAAACGGTCAAAGAAGTAGGGTTTTCTACCCTTTGCTGAAGGTTTCGGCGTCTCTTACAGTCATAGTGTCGCTTGGTTTAGTACCCCACTAAGCTGCCGTCGCTACGTTAACGACGTCATGATGGCTACGATAGATGGCATCGATTTAGTGTTTCTCAAAATTAGCGATAAGGCCCTTGGGTTTGATTGCTTGTTCGAATACTTGATTAGTAAGTGTGATGGGAATTTTTGACTCCGAGATTGTCCAGCAGGAAGCGATGTCCTTGTTTCAGGACTACCAAAACCTGGTGGAAATGGGTGGCCGCTACGGCAAATTTGACCGGGAAGGCAAGAAGCTTTATATCCAGCAAATGGAAGACGTTTTAGAGCGCTATCGCATTTTTATGAAGCGATTTGAGCTGTCTGACGATTTCATGGCAAAAATGACTGTGGAACAGCTCAAAACTCAACTCGGTCAAGCCGGGATGACCCCGCAGCAAATGTTTGACCAAATGCACCTGACCCTAGAGCGAATGAAATCAGAAATTGGTGATTATTAACGCGGCTGCTTGCGGCTTGTTTGAGAGGCTTAGGGATCTGCAACTAAATAAAGTACCCGTTCAATCCGGTTTCGACTTCGCTCAACCTACCAGTATCGAGAGTTG
>NZ_JACSWC010000321.1 GCF_016888165.1 Halomicronema sp. CCY15110
GCAATGCTCACAACTTCCCCCTCGACTTGGCAGCGGCTGAGGCTCCCGAAATCATCGGTTAGGCTTCACCTGCTCAGCTAGTTTGAGTGAATTGAAAGGCGCTTCTCTTCGGAGGAGCGCCTTTTTGCGTGCATGGTGTTAATCTGCAATGCGGCAGCGTCGGGGCGATCGCGAACCCGGCGAACCGGCTTCAAAGATTCGCACCTAGTAGATTACAAAATGGCTGGCGACTGCAGCCCTAACCGACGTCAGCTTGACTGCCAGTCTTAAAGGCAAACTCAGGACAATACCCTTCTGCTGCAACTGGAAAGTTGTGCATGGGTGAGGCGGGGTTGTTGCAGCGGGGCTGTTGCCAGTGGATGCAGTTAAAGCAACACTGCACTGATGCATTCAGCGTGGCGGGAACATTGGCCTGACGCATGAGGGACTGTTGGCTCACGCCCCGCACGATCAAATCGTTGCCTTGCCAACGAATTTGCACTACTCCCGTATCAGCCAATCGACTCCAGCGGGAATCGTCTCGAATTTCTGGAGGCAAGTTCAGAATAATGCCGTCATCTTCGGTATCGGCCACTTCCCCTTCAAATACTGTATCGGGGGGGGCAGGTTGCAGGAATGTATCGCTCGTAGGCAGTTCAACTGTTTGACGAGCCGACGGCAAGTGCAGCTTGTAACGGCTTTGCAAGTCTTCGAGGCTGGCCAGGTCGGCGAGAAAGTTGGGCGATCCATGCACAAATAAGACGTGATGGGGCCGCAGGTTATGAATGAGTTGAGTGGTGCCCGCCCCATCGCTATGGGTGCTGAGTAAATACGTTTCCAAATAGGCTTGTCCTTGCTCAAATTCGTCACTCAGATGTTCGAGCCAGGCCAAAGTAGCTTGGTAATGAGCGTCATCGTGATCGAGGCCAGCGTTGACCACGCTATTCGCCAGCTCATCGGGCAGGAAGATGCGCCAGGGCCGATCGCCCCACCGGGCTAGGGGGCTGAGGTCAGCATTTTGATAGCCAATGACGATGGTGGGATGTCCCGGTTCCTCAGGTAAAGGCTGGGGCAAGCGCTGAATGCGTGGCAAAATGCGATCGTCCCAAAATAGGGGCTGATGCCGCGCAAAATTTTGCACATTGCTGGGCAAATGGGGCAGCAGTTCCAAATAGATGTCACAGGCTTCGGCCACCCAGCCATCGACCCACACTGTGACATCCTTGCCGGTGAAGTGGTGATGACTGCGCAAGAGCATCAGTAACTCCTGGCCCAAACCAATTAGGGGAACGGGGAGCAGGACATTATGCCCCGCGGCCAATACTTGATTGAGCTGGTCGGCCAGGCGATTTTCTTGCTGGCGACGGTGGGGATAGCGGGCGGTCCCTTGGGTGCCTTCGACAATTAGGGCGTCAGGTTTGAGGCCTCGCAGTTCGTCGAGGGGCAAGCCGTCGGCTAAGCGAGAATTGGAGAGGAAAAAATCGCCGGTGTAGAAGACGCTGTAGGTCTGATCATCGGTGGCGTAGGTGATGGATACGCAGGCGGCACCGGGTAAATGCCCGGCGGGCCAAAGTTGGGCCGTAAGTCCTGGGGCCAACTCGACCGAATGCCGCCAAGGTAACCTTTGGCAAAATTCAGCCCCATTGGGTAGTGAGACATCTGGCCAGTTGAGGGGTAATAAATCAGCGGTCGCGGCGCTGCAATAGATGGGCAAATGGGGCCAACGATGGTGCAGTTCTAACAGCGATCGCCCATGGTCAGGATCGGCATGGGTGCAAAAGGCAAAGTCAACCGGAGCCGATTCATCGCCAGCTAGAGATTCCAGGGTTATGAGTCCACAATCCAACAGAATGCGATAAGGGCCGATTTGCAGTTGTAGACAAATGCCCTCGTCAGCATGACCAACGCCGTAGGGTAAACAAGATAAAACGCTCACCGACTCACTATCTGGTCTGATCGACCCATCACAACTACAAATACAAAACCCAAGTACATGGCTAACTCAAAAATTTCAGCAGTGACTACGGCGTCACCCCTGCGAGCCACGTTGAATTAGGTTGGCTTGGCCGGCGATCGCTTAGTGAGCCGAGCCGTTGCCGTGATAATCATCACTATCGTAAAAGCCGTTGCGCGTACCGAAAAAGAGAGTGGCGACGACAAAAATGCCCGTAAGCACCAACAAAATCGCTTTGATATCCATAGCTATGCAATAAAAGGTCTGAAGGTTTCGAATTTTAATCGAGAAATTAAGCCTCGGAGCAGCGATGCGGGCAGCGGCCTGAATCGGCTCAGATTGATCTCAATGGAATGATCCTACCAACGGACTCCGGTAGTTTTAAGAACCTTAACACGGGCTTCGGAAACGCGGGAGATCGCTGGCCAGTTTCCCTGGAAGCACCCCTATCGCTAGCATTTAGAAATCGCTAGCTTGGGTTGCAGAGGTCAGACTAATGACTGCCGCAACCCGACCCTCATGTTTCGCGAGTCGTCGCGTTGCGGATAGTGGAGGGCAGGGCGTCAGCCTGATCAAGGTAATGGTCAAACCGGGCTTTCAGCATGTCAACGGTGAGGTCTCGGGTCCAATATTCCACCAGGGCTTGCCCCCAGGCCCAGGCATTATGAGTCGGGGGGCGATCGCTGCCCTGGAGCAAGAGGGGCCACAGTTTGAGGATTTCGCCAGGCCGGAATAGAGCACTCGATTCATTCAGGAGTCCGGCGAGTTCATAGGTAAGCATCATTTTGCTAATCACCACGGGCACCTGCTCAGCCGGAATCGACTGCGCCAGTAAAGTACCCAGCTCTGGGGTGCCGGTGAAACGCGCTGAGATAACCGCAAAGAGGGGGGTTTTGGCGAGGGCGACAAGACCTTGGCCGCTCGCCATTTGTAGGGCGTAACGTTCCACCAGGCGAATGGCGGCGGCAATGCGGGCCTCACGACTGCGGAGAAACTGGGCTAAGCGTTCGGATTTGGCGGGGGCGATGGTGTTGACCAGGTGCAGGGCCAGGGCGTCCGCGCCCCAGGCAGCGCGTGAGTCGGCAGCGGATTGGGTGACGATGGGGAGCACCTGCTGCACCCACTGGCCTAACTGTTCCTGACGGTAAGCTACAGCGGCGCGGATATTACGTTCTTTGGGGCGATCGCCTGACTGCCAATCGTAGGGCGGCTGCCATTCACGCACTGGACGCAGGCGATCCACTTGCGTCAGGACAAGTAAGCTGGGGACGGTTTGCCCGGAGCGCGAAACCTCTTCAAGGAACAGGGCATCCGCATCCAACGCCGGATCCAGCGCTGGATTCACCAGCAAAATGACATCGGCCTGGAGGGCTTGTTCCAGCACCTGGGCGCGCAACTCGACCTGATCGACTTGTTCATAACCCGGCGTATCCCACAGATTTAGCACTTCGTCGCCAGGGGTCTGCCAACGGTATTGGGTGATCTGGTCGGTGCTGGGCAGCACATCGACCGCCGCGCGATCTTGCTGAAATAGAGTGTTAATCAAGCTGCTTTTGCCCGCGCCGGTGCGCCCCACCAGCAGCAAATTGAGTGGGGCTGACGCGAGCGATCGCGTCGGGGCCGCCGATTCCATCAGGTCGCGCAGGGTTTGGCTTTGGGGCGTCGCTTGCGCCGAGGGTTGAGCAGCCAGGGCGGAGTCGCCGCCATAGAGGGCGATCGCCCGCTTGCACAATAGGGTCAGGGCCGTTTCCCGCAGGGTTTGGCTAAAGTTGACTAGCAGTTGCTGATTCGCTTGCATGCCCAGGGGGCGACCCACTTCGCGGACCACGGCACCAATGGGGTTCCACAGCCAGCGACTCAAATCCACCACCGTCCATAGCCGCTTCAGGGGCGTTTCTAACGCACGGTAGGTTTCGTAGGTTTGGTACACCTGGGCGACGGTGACTTGATTGAGCGTGGGGGCGGCGACGCTGATGTAGCGATCCAGATCATCCACTGTGCCGCGAATCAGGCCGTAGGCTTGGGGAATATAAATGTTGAGCAGGGGATATTTTTCTTCGGGATGGTACAGGTTGGCAATGTCGCGAATGAGCGTCTGACTGCGTTGAGCAAAGGTGGCCCAGTCCTCCCACAGGGGAGCATCGTCACGGGCCGCTGCCAACGTTTGGCGCAGCGTCGCCTCGATCTGCTCGGAGGGCACGGTTTGGGCGGGGTCGCTGAGGTCAGCTTGCAGCTGCGATCGCACCGTCGCCAAACTCTCCTCCAGTGCCCCCTCATTGGGTTTCGTCCACTGGCCGAGGAGCCACCGCCACAGCACCAGCACCAGCGCTACCAGCGCCCACACCCAGCTCAATCCCCAGGTATGCAACTGGATGCCAGCGAGTACCGCCCAACTACCCAACACCAACGTGGGGGGAATCGCGAGGACAATCCATTGCCAACGGCGTAAATTCCACATCAGGCGAATCCTCTCTTAGGTCTCTGCTGACGGTGGGGGCGCGGTGGGGGGCGCGGGCGGTGGGGGGCGATCGGTCGGCAGTGTGGACGCAGCCTCAGGCGAGGTGTCTGCGTCGGCCTCCGGTGGGGCCTCGGGCGGGTTGGTCTCTGCTGATGGCGGGGGATCGGTGTCTGTGGGCGGGTCGGATTGCGTCGCTTGCCAATCCCGTTTGGCCTGCTGAAAGGTCTCGCTCATCATGGCTTGAATCGCCTTGGGATCAGGCTTTTTGCCCGCCATCAGATCGCCAAAGTAAAGACAGGCCCCCTCGCCCAGTGCCCAGGTGTAGCCCACTGCCCACGATGTCGCCACGACGCTGCCAATGCCGGGAATAAACTTGACCAGTTCGCGCCCCACGGCCTGGGCAAAAAAGCCCCCTGCCAGCGTGCCAATTACCCCCAGGGCCTGACTAAACGTGAGGGTTTGTTGGTAAACGCGCCCCAGCGCCGCCACCATCGAGATTTGCAGGCTGGTGAGCACGGGCATGGTGGCAAAGGGCAGGGGCACGGCGGCAGTCACCCCGGCCATAACGGCAAAGGCGCTGATGTAGCGCCGGGCAACCCGACGATACAGGTCGCCGATCGCTTTCCCCTGGGCATCGGTTTCCAAGAGTTGGTGAATGGCCTGGGCCTGGGCCTGGGGCAGCAGATCGTTCAGGGTTTCGCGCAGGGCGGGCAACCCGTAAAAGACGGGATCGTAGCCGTCCTCTTCCAAGGTGAAATCGAGCAGGAGGGTGCGATCGCTCACTCGGGCAAAGTTCTCGGTGGTGGTGCGGGCGGCGCGGGTAATGGCCTCAAACTGGGGCGGATAGTCGGGGTGGTCATCGGTGGGCGCGGGATACAGCTCGTGTAGGCAGGTCAGCACCAGCAGACAGGGAATGTGGGGAAAGTCTTTTTTGAGCTGGGCAATAATCTGCCGCAGGCTGTCGTTGGCGAAGTCGGTGATTTTGATAGTGAGGATGAAGATCCGCGATCGCGCCTCATCCTGCCGCAGGGTGGCGGTCAAATCATCGACCAGCGCTTCGGGGTCGCGTTCCACATCACCCAGCCCCACCGTGTCGGTGAAGATGAGCAGCGGCAACTCCGCCGACGGATAGGGGTACTGCTGGGTGCTGCGGGTGTGGGGCTGAAACCCCTGACCGACAATATCCGCCGATTGCCCGGTCATGCCCCGGACGATGGAGCTTTTGCCCGCTTGGGGTTTGCCCAGCAAAATCACCTCGGTGGTCGGCAGTTGCTGCCGCACCGCTTCTAAATGTTCGGCAATCTGCGCTTCGTTAACGGTGAAGCGCTGCCAGAGATTTTGCACTGGCCTGAGAATCCTTTTTGCAAACACACTCACTCACCGCGCCACGACTTCTTCATTAGGATAGGAAATCCTTTCCCCGCAGTCGGCATTCCTACAAAAAAGTTGCACTTGGGAATGAGAATTGAACAAGTTGGGATAGCCGTCTCGGCTGTCCCCAAGCAGGCAAGATGCCTGCCCTAACAATTTGGATGTTATTTGATCCTCATGCCTTAGCTGCGGTCGGGAAGGTGATGGTTGGCTGGTCGCTGCTATTTATCTGACATATATTTAAGTTGCATTTGGCCCTAACTGATCGCCGCTGAGTCAATCACTGCCCTATGACAAGCCGTCTGGAACACCTAGAATCTCTCTTGGCTGAATACAACGACCGATTAGCCGACTATGAGAGGCAACTGCTGCGATACGAGCGCCTTGAGCATCCCAGAATCAAACTGCTGATTCGTGATTTACGCGAGGCCATGCTTCCCGTTGAAGAAGAACGCTGGCAAATTTTGGCGACACACTCGACGCAACTTGATGTTTCTGAAGCCGAAGCCGAAGTGATTGTTGGCGAACTGGTGACGCAGGTGAATCAACTGGAGACGACCCTGACTGCTGATCAGGATGCGGACATGCTGCGAGTGCTGCAAGCCCTGCTCGCCAAGTTAGAAGCACCTGAGGTTTCGTCGCCGGATAAGGTGAAGGTGGCAATCTCCTCGTTTCCGCCCTTTGTGAAGGTCTTTTATCAAACTGATTTGGAGAGTTTACCCAAATCCTTTGGGGGATTTTGTCAGCAGTATTTCCCCACATTTACGGGCGGGGCTGAGAAGCTAGCCGGATTACTCCGGGCACAACCAAAAAAGTAACCGCCTCTGATTCATCGGACTCTTCAACTTCGAGTCAGGGGCAATTCCAGCTCAATAACCTGCAAAGTCGCGGCATTGACCCCGATCGCTTTGTGGGGCGCGAGGCCGACCTGACCCGCCTGCATGACGAACTCGACACCCATCGTCGCGTGAATATTGTCGGCATGTTTGGCCTGGGCAAAACGGAACTAGCCCTGCAATATGCCCGCGCCTACGCCGCTGACTATCCCGGTGGGGTAGCCTGGTTTGGGGCAGCGAATTTTGGGGCCGATCTGAACCAGTGGGTGCAGGCAGAACGGTATCCGGAACAAGACTTACGCCACCTAGACCTGAAACAACAGGTGATCAAAGCATGGAAAGCGTGGCAGGAATTTTGCGGCCAGCGTCCGGCTCTGGTCATCGTGGATGATGTCACGGACTATCGCCAGCAGGTAGCGCCCTATCTGCCCCCCAACGACGAGGTGGCGGCTCCTTTCCGGTTGATCTTTACCAGCCGCAGTCAGGTTGCCCACCTCGAACCCTTCCGGTTGCCTCAACTGACTCCGGCGGCGGCGCGACAACTGCTGGAACGCTTAGCTGGGACGAAGCGCATTGAAGCGGCTGTCGCCACGGCTGAGGCCATTGGTCAGCGGCTGGGATATTTGCCCCTGGCCTTAACCCTGGTGGGCAGTTGGCTAAATGTTGACCCGGATCGTACCGTCGATTATTTGCAGCAAGCTCTGGATGATAAAGGACTCGATGCTCCCCCGCTAGAACGTGACCCCGATGACGTGATTACTGCCGAACGGGGAGTGCAGGCCGCCTTTGCTATCAGTTGGGACGACTTGCAGCGGCGCAGTACTGACGGTGCCCAGTTGGCGCGGGTGTTGACGCTGTTTGCCCCGGTGGATCTGCCCTGGGACTTGATTGCGGTGGTGGTGGCGACCTATGACCAGGAATATGGCGTGCCTGCCCGCTCGGCTCCGGTGGTGCGCCCCGAACCTACGGGCTGGCGAAAGCTGTGGCAGCGATTTTGGCGCGGGTTGTGTCAGTTATTTGGACGGACCTCCGAGTCCACTCGTCCGGCCCCCATCCCGGTTTACCCGGTCAATGATCCGGTGGAAGCCCGAGGACAGTTGCTGCGGTTAAGTCTGCTGGAGAGGGTGCGATCGGAGGCGGCTGAGAGTGATAGTGAGGCGGCGATCTCCCCGGCTGTCGCCACCCCCCTTGCCAAAGGGAGCAGGGGGGGATCGGCCTATCGGCTGCATCCACTGTTGCGAGATTTGTTTGCGGCCCAGTGGCCAGGATTTGGCCGAGAGCAGTGGGAATTGGCCTGGGCCCTGGGCATGGCCGCCCAGGCGGCGCAGGTGCCCCAGACGGTGGATGTAGAAACGGCGCGGCAGTTTGATGACCTGAAGGCCCAGTTGGCCCCGGCAGAGGTGACTTTAACACAGGCGCAAAAAGCCACGGCGGCGACGCTGCCCTCAGTCTCGGAGCGCTACAAAGTCGCCGCCCGCCAGATAAAGGTCGCGACCTTTCGGTTATCGCAGCGGGTGATGCTGGCGACTCGCTTTGACCAGGCGCAGAAGATTTATGACGAAGCGAAAGCCACTGCGGGGGCGGGCAATCAAGTCATCGCGTCGCGCAAGTTTGGCGAGGCCATTGCCGCCTACCAACAAGTGGTGGCCGATGCCCGCCACACTCTGCCGCCCCACAGCCTCGAACTGGCCGGATACCTGAATCGGCTGGCCCGGATATTTCGAGAACTGGGTCAATACACCCAGGGCATTCCTCTGGCGGCAGAGGCGGTGCAGATTGCCGAGACTCGGCAGATCAACCCTGTCACCCTTGGCAGCTATCTCAACGATTTAGGCTCGCTGTATCATTTTCAGGGCAACTATGGCGAGGCCGAACCGCTCTTTCAGCGATCGCTGCAAATCTGGGAACAGCAGTTGGGGGCCGACCATCCCCATGTCGCCAGCAGCCTGAATAATCTGGCGGGGCTGTACCGTGCCCAGGGGCGCTATGGCGAGGCCGAACCCCTCTATCAGCGATCGCTGCGCATCTGGGAAGAGCAGTTGGGGGCCGACCATCCCAATGTCGCCACCAGCCTGAATAATCTGGCGTTGCTGTACGAATCCCAGGGGCGCTATGGCGAGGCGGAACCGCTGTATCGGCGATCGCTGCAAATCTGGGAACAGCAGTTGGGGGCCGACCATCCCAATGTCGCTCTTAGCCTGAATAATCTGGCGGGGCTATACGAAAAACAGGGCCGCTATGGCGAGGCCGAACCCTTACATCGGCGATCGCTGCAAATCTGGGAACAGCAGTTGGGGGCCGACCATCCCGATGTCGCCACCAGCCTGAATAATCTGGCGGAACTGTACCGTGCCCAGGGGCGCGATGGCGAGGCGGAACCGCTGTATCGGCGATCGCTGCAAATCAAAGAACAGCAGTTGGGGGCCGACCATCCCGATGTCGCCAACAGCCTGAATAATCTGGCGGGACTGTACTATGCCCAGGGGCGCTATGGCGAGGCCGAACCGCTGTACCTGCGAGCCATTGAGATTTGGGTCAAAGCGCTCCCGGCTGGCCATCCCTACATTGCCACGGGGCAAAACAACTTTGCGGGTATGATTCGCGCGGCGCTGGCGGCGGGGCAGGCCGATCAGCTCTCCAACCATCCCACCACCCAGGCCATTTTGCAGCAGCTTCGCAACGACACCTAGCTCCACCCGGCCCGGCAAAACCCGGCTTACAATACGATCAACCTAATTACCTAGCTGTTTCTAGCCGCCCAGCCCATTCCAGCCCTGAGGTTAAACCATGCACCACGTGACGGCAGCTTATGCCAAAGCGCATCTTGATGAACTCTGCGATCGCGTTAGCCAAGCCCAGGAAAGCGTCACAATTGTCCGGGACGATCAAAGCTACGTTTTGCTGAGTCAAGCGGAATGGGAATCGCTCATTGAGACAGCCGCAGTTGCCAAGATCCCTGGCATTCTGGATGATGTCAAAACCGCTCGCCAAGATTATGACCGGGGAGACGCCATCGCGATCGACGAACTGCTGCCATGACCGCGTATCAAATCCTCTTTTCTAAGCGGGCGCAAAAAGATGTTGCGCAACTCACCACTAAACAGAAAGCCAAGCTCAAAGATATTCTGCTTAATCTAGTGGCTGAAAATCCATACGCTGGGAAAGCCTTGAAGGGAGATTTAGCCGGATAGCGATCGCTAAGACTCAATCGTAAAGATCGCATTCTCTACGAAATTATTGAAGCCGATCAGGTGGTGCTGATTATTCGCGCCAAAACTCATTATGGTGAATAAGCCGATCGCCTCTCCGACCATCCCACCACCCAGGCCATTTTGCAGCAGCTCCGTGAGGATGCCTAGAACCTCACCTAGCCTCTCCTTGTTTAAGGAGAGAAACTGGACTCTGCAACGATGCCTAGCCCCCTACCGAGCCTTGACTGCTGGTGAGTTTACGGCGGCAGTGGCGAATAATTTGGCCCGATCGCGCCTTGGGCACCGCCTCGCCAGGAGAGCCAGACACTGCCGTTTGACCAATCCGGCTTGACGAGTAAAATAGTACAAACGTATAGCGGGTGAAGTCATGCAACTCACGCAATCGGCTTTTGAATCGGCGCGTCACTTCATCAAAACCCAAGCCCGATCGCTGGAACAAGCCCGGTTTGATTACTGCTTTGAGCAAGGGTCGGCGGCGGCGGTGTGGTCGGCCCTGGGGGAATTTCAGAATGCTGATGGCGGCTTTGGCCACGGTTTAGAACCCGATGTGCGATCGCCGGACAGTTCCGTGATTTGCACCTCCATTGCGTTTCAGACCTTGCGATCGCTCCACACCCCCGCGACTCACCCGCTGGTGAAAACGGGATTGGCTTATTTGATTCAGCAATACAATCCGCAGACGGGGCATTGGCGCACCATTCCGCCCACGGCGGATCAGAGTCCCCATGCGCCTTGGTGGGGCAACTCCGCCAGCGATCGCTACGATGCCTTTTCGTTGAATCCCACCGCCGAAATTTTGGGCTACCTGTACGACTATGCCGACGCCGTCCCCCCCGAGATGATCACGAACGTTACGGCCAAAGTCATGGCGACGGTGCAGCAAAGCGATCGCCTGGAAATGCATGATCTGCTGTGCTGTCTCCGGTTAGGGCAAACCGCCACCCTGCCGAACGCGATCGCTGAGCCGTTAATGGCGCGGCTCAAAATTCTGGTGCCGCAAACGGTAGACCCGGAGCCCGCCAGTTGGGCGGCCTATGGTTTGCGGCCCTTGCAGGTGATCGAACAGCCCCAATCGCCCTTCAAAGCGGGGTTGGAGGCGGCGGTGGAGGCCAACCTCGACTATGAGATTGCCACCCAGACTGCCGCTGGGGCGTGGGAACCCACTTGGTCCTGGGCCGACGCCTTTCCCGCTGCCTGGGCGATCGCCCACCGGGAGTGGGCTGGGGTGTTGACGCTCCAGACCCTCTTATCGCTGCGGCAATTTGGTCGCATCAGCTAAGGAACTTGCGCGCAAAAAAGATCCCCATGAACCGAGTTTCGACTCCGCTCAACTCTCGATACTGGTGGGTTGAGCGAAGTCGAAACCGGATTGAACGGGGACTTTAATTTAGTTACAGATCCCTAACTGCAATTCTCATGGGGCGGGCGCAGCCTGGTCGCCAACGGCCAAGCGCCCCTATTTTGTGCAGTAATTGCCGGGCGGGTATGTCTGCTTCCAAGGTGGCCTGGAACTTCCTGAAAACGAGTGCTCAGCATTGACCAATCAGTGATCTCAGAAAACTGTCTGGTGGCCATTAAGACTTTGCCGAAACGTTGGGAAAAGCCTAAGAAGTGCGCCGTTTCTCAGCTTTATGCCCCAGGGGGGTATTGTATTTCCGGGTTGAGGTGGCTTAACTGAAGGGTGTGAACGCGGTGTGTACCGCACTGAACGTTGTAGTCAAGTTTTTGAGCCCCTCTTCATGTTAATGAATCGATTACTGACCCAAACCGCGATCGCGGCGGCGCTCCCCACGCTGCTGCTCGCTTGCAGCCCCCAAGCCACCACAGACACTGACCCCAACGCCCAGTCCGACCCCGCTGAAGACACGACGGCGGCGGCGGCTGACGGCGAGGGTGAGTTGACCATTCGGGCCAATGGCGAAGACTTTGTGCGCCAGGGGTTTGTCACCAAAGATGGCTGGCAAGTGGACTTTGACCATGTGTATGTCACTCTGACCGATATTACGGCTTACCAAACCGATCCCCCCTTCGATGCTGAAACGGGGGGCGTGCCCAAAGCCACTGAGACCGTCGTCATTTCCGAAACGGTCACGGTGGATTTGGCCGAGGGCGACGACAGCGCTGAGCCGATTTTGGTGAAATCGGTGGAGGCCCCAGCGGGTCGCTACAATGCCTTTTCTTGGCAAATGATGCCCGCTCCTGAAGGCCCCGCCGCTGGGCAAACCATCTGGATGCAGGGGACGGCGGCGAAAGAGGGCGAGACTATCGCCTTTGTGATGAAGCTCGATCCCGAACTGGCGTATGTATGCGGTGACTTTGTCGGCGATGAGCGGAAAGGTATTCTGGAAGCCTCTGAGACCGCAGATTTAGAGGCAACTTTTCACTTTGATCATTTATTTGGCGATGGCGAAGCCCCCGCCGATGACGACATTAATACCGGAGCGCTGGGCTTTGACCCGCTGGCCGCGATCGCTAACGGCAATACCCTCGATGTGGATATGGCAGCGCTAGAAGCGCAATTGACGCCTGAGGAATATCAGACGCTCATGGGAATTTTGCCCAGTCTCGGCCACGTGGGCGAAGGGCACTGCGAGGAAACTCAACTGGTGGATAGTTAATGAAGTTGTTCGGATCAGCACTGCGAAGTAGCCTCTACCAGCTGGGGATGATGGCGATCGCGATCGGCGGTCTACCCATGGCAGCCTTGGCCCATGGGGCGCACATTCAAGCGCGCACCGCCACCGCAATGGAAATTCAGGCCAACTACGACTCCGGCGAGCCTATGGCTGAGGCTACGGTGCAAGTCTTTGCGCCCGATGATCCCCAAACGCCTGTTTACACGGGCCTGACAGATGCTGACGGCAAATTTGTGTTTGTGCCCACGGCACCGGGCGATTGGGAGGTGTCGGTACGGCAGGCGGGACACGGCGACATTGCCGTCGTGCCGGTGGAATCCGAGGGGGCGATCGCCAGTACCTTCACCAATGATGCTGGGCTGACTCTGTTGCAGCGCGGCATGGTGGCGGGGGCCGTCACCTGGGGCTGCGTGGGCACGGCCCTGTATTTTGGGCAACGAGGTAAGAATCGTGCACATTCCTGACGGTATTTTGCCTGCGCCGGTCTGTGTGGCTGGATATGCGATCGCGGGCGGCATTACTTGGGTCGCCCTCAAGCGCATTCACAAAACCTCTGACTCCCAGGTCGAAGTGCCCAAAGCGGCCTTGATGGCAGCGGCATTTTTTGTCGGCTCCTCCATCAGCTTGCCGGTACCGCCCGTCTCCGTACACCTGGTACTGAACGGCTTGCTGGGTATCGTTTTAGGCTGGTACGCCTGGCCTGCGATCTTAATTGGGCTGTTGCTCCAGGCGATTTTGCTGGGGCATGGCGGCGTCACCACGTTGGGCGTCGATGCCGTCATGATGGGCATTCCCGCTGTACTGGCGGGGCAACTGTTTCAACTACGGCATTACTTAGGGAAGTCGCTGCCGGCCAAAATATCCCTCGGCCTGTTTAGCTTTATCGCGGGCGCATTTGGGGTCGGGCTGTCGGCGATGATCTTTTTTGCGTTGGTGATTTTTGCCATCCCCTCCACGCTCGATCAGAGTACCGAGCAGACCTTTCTCAAGGCTTTGATGGTGGGGCACATTCCCCTGATTTTTCTAGAAGGGGTGTTTGCCGTGCTGCTGTGCTTTTTCTTACTGCGCGTTAAACCCGAATTGCTAGAGCGTTAATGTATGGCTGTTAGTCTCCACGCCGATGTTTATATTCCTGGTCAGTCGGTGGTTCATCGCTGGGCCGCTCGGCCAAAGCTGCTGAGTTTATTGACCCTCATGTTTGCCATTGCCATGGTGCGGCATTTGGTGCTGTTGCCGTGGGTCTTTGTCGTGGTCATCGGGCTCTATCTGGCGGCGCAGTTGCCCCTCTCTTACCTGTGCCGCCGACTGCCTTATCCGGGACTGTTTATCGTCGCGATGGTGGGTCTGCTGCCGTGGGTTTCGGGCGAAACCGTGATCTGGCAGGGCTGGATTTTTTCGCTGCGATTAGAAGGCATTCAAATGGCGGCCTTGGTGGCTGGTCGCTTTGTGGCGATTTTGACCACCGGCTTTGTGCTGTTGGGCACGACGCCATTTTTGACCCTGCTGGAAGCCATGCGATCGCTGGGCATTCCCACGTTATTAACCGACATGACGCTATTGACCTATCGTTATTTGTTTGATGTGGCTAACCAACTCGCGACGATGCACCAAGCAATGGCGTTGCGGGGCTACGGCCACTCGCGCCAAACCCTCCGGCGGCGTTGGAACTGGCTGGCGGCGCTGTTTGGCAGTTTGCTGCTGCGCAGTTATGAACAGTCCCAGCGGGTCTACAGCGCCATGCGGCTGCGGGGCTATGGTCAACAGCCCCCCCGCTCCCTGAATCAGAAGCCTGGAGGGGCGATCGCCCTCCCGACTATACTGACGTTGACCGCTGCGGTCAGCGTGGTGATTTGCGAACTTTCTCTGGCATCGTTATGAACCCCTCTCTCAACTCCCTCCCGTCGTCTAGCACGTCACCCGTCGTGTCGATTCCTACCGCTCCCCCCAATCTGGTTCGCCCAGTGGCGATCGCCCTCCAGGATGTCACCTTTTCCTATCCTGACAATCCCGATATTTTGTGCGGCTTATCGATTGATATCCGCGAAGGCGAGCGGGTCGGGCTGATTGGCCACAACGGCTGCGGCAAGACGACCTTGTTCATGCTGCTGTGCGGCTTGTTAGCACCCCAATCCGGCACTATTCACCTGTTCGATCGCCCCGTCGAACCCAATCACTTTCGCCCCGAATTGGGTTTTCTCTTTCAAGATCCCGAAGATCAGCTGTTTTCGCCCTCCGTCCGCGACGATATCGCCTTTGGCCCCTTAAATTTGGGATTATCCGATGCCGAAGTTCACGAGCGGGTGGAAGCGGCGCTGGAACTCACGGGCATTCAAGCCCTGGCCAATCGTCCCCCGCACCACCTCTCCGGTGGCGAAAAACAGATGGTGGCGATCGCGGGCCTGATGGCCATGTGTCCCCGCGTATTGCTGTACGACGAACCCACCGCCAGTCTTGATTTGCGCACGCGGCGTCGCCTGATTCAGTTTTTGCAAAAGTCCGACGAGACGCTATTGCTCGCTTCCCATGACCTGGAGTTTTTGCTGGAGGTGTGCGATCGCGTGCTCCTCATCGACGAGGGCCGCCTGATTGCCGATGGTGATCCCGTGGCAATTATGGACAATCAAGCGCTGATGGAAAAACATGGCTTGGAAAAGCCCCATTCCCTCGTACCCCATGTCGAAATGCACCACAACATCCGTCCTTAGAGACTTGCGCGCAAAAAAGATCCCCATGAACCGAGTTTCGACTCCGCTCAACTCTCGATACTGGTAGGTTGAGCGAAG
>NZ_JACSWC010000322.1 GCF_016888165.1 Halomicronema sp. CCY15110
AAAGATCAAGTTCACCAAAGTTTTAACTCGCGATCGCACCTCAAAAATCGTGCCCTCCTCCAGCGCAGCAGCGCCATGACTCCATCTCCCCAGGCCGATAGGCCCTCAGAACAGCTCTCAGGCAGGCAAGAACAGTGATTGCCCACTCACCACCCACCAGGGCGATCGCTGGCTGTAGTGAGCAAAAACAAAACCCCCACCAGAATGGCAGGGGCAGCAGTGAAATTCCGCGCGGCTATTCTAGCGGTTAGATGACAATTTCCGGGGCACTCCCTTAAAGCGCTTTCACCT
>NZ_JACSWC010000323.1 GCF_016888165.1 Halomicronema sp. CCY15110
CTGAGTTTCGACTCCGCTCAACTCTCGATACTGGTAGGTTGAGCGAAGTCGAAACCGGATTGAACGGGTACTTTATTGAGTTGCAGATCCCTAAGCAGTGCTCATGCCAGCAATTCTCATGTTGAAAAAATTGGTCATTTGTTCGTTCTGAGCTTATCGAAGGACAAGCCGACTTCGACCAGCTCAGCCTGAGCGGTGTTTCTTGCTTCTGCCTAGGCATATTCCAGCAATTCTCATGTTGAAAAAATTAGTCATTCGTTCGTCCTGAGCTTATCGAAGGACAAGCCGACTTCGACGAGCTCAGCCTGAGCGGTGTCTCTTGCTTCTGCCCAGGCATATTGAAAATTGCTGCGCTCATTCTGGGGCGGCCAAAAAGACGCCTAAGCCATTGTGCACGCGGCCCACGGTGCTGCCGTGGCGGTTGATAATCGTGCCACCGAGATACAGGCTGGTAGAGTTGCCGCCATCCAGATTGAGGGCGTCGATCGCGCCTAGTTGTTGCATGATTTGCGCCGCTTCTCGCAAGGTGGGGCCGCGCCCCCCGGGACTAAAGTGGATGGCGACGAGTACCAGGTTGCCGTCCGGCGTGACGCCGATCGCGCTCCTCGGGGCCGTTTGGGCCGCAAAGGCCGCACTGAACCCTTCGGCTTGAGCATTCGCGACGATCTGCCCATTCTGAACCAGGATGGGGCCACCGCCGATCGCCATGGGGAAATTGCCAAAGTTGGGGGGGCGCAGGTCGGGCGTGAGGGCGATGGTGGTGCCCACGGGTAAGGCTTGGGCCGCAGAACGGAAGGAGCGCAATACGAGCAAATACCCCTGGGGCGGAATCGCGTAGGCTCCCGTACCGGCCGCACTGGCAGGTGTCTGTTGGACGATCTGGTTGCCATTCACGGTGACCACGATTTCGCCATCGGTGATGGGAGTGTAGGCCCGCCCCCAGGCGGCGGTGTAGAGGCCAATGCCCGCTTGCACATAGCCGCTGTTGACATGATTCACCGTGAAGGACTGCCCCTGCTGGGTGGTGAGGGTATGGGCCAGGGCCAGACGACTGAGGGTGAACTGGCGCTGGGCATTCCACGCGATCGCGCCGCGACCCAAAATTGGCCCCGAAATCCACTGGTTATCTCTGCGAATGGCCCCCAAGGGCAGCTGATTGTTGCGGTTAAAAAATCCGGCGTTGATGGCGACATAAGCCTGGTTAGTCGCGGCCATCGTTTTCAGCGGCGTGATGCCGGGCAGCTGGTTGGGACTGCTCCAGATCGGCTCTAGTTGGGTGCTGTCGCTCAGGCTCAGCCAGATTTGATGCACGGGGAAGCGGCGATCGCCCACGCTCAAATACTGCTGTTTCCACAACACCCCCGGTGCCCAGCGAATTTCGCGGGGAATGACATCGGCTTGACTGATGTCAATGACGATGCGGTTGGGGTTGGGCAAGCTCCACACTCGCGGGCGCGATGTGGCCTCAAAGGTGCCGCGAATTTGGATCTGTCCCCCGCTCGTGGTGACGGTTAGGGAGTTGAGTTGGTTGCCGTCCCCGGTAGTCAGGGCCTCTGGCTTAAAGTCCTGACCTGCCTGGGCCTGAATCGTCAGCGTGAACGCCGTGGCGTCTTCGTCGAAGCTCCACAACACGGGACGATCCACATCCAGCACGAGGCGATCGCCCCAGGTTTGTTTCCCGCGTCGTCCCGCCATTACCGTGCCTGACGGGCCTTGAATGCGCAAATTGTTGCCATCGGGCACCAGATGCCAGCCGCGTTGCGCTGCCCATGCCGTCAAATCGAGATAGCGGTAGCCCTGACTGAACCAGGTGGGCACAAAGTCGGCGTCATCCGAAAACCAGATCAGGGGCTGCTGGTCTGAGGTGGTACTGTTTTGCAGATCCAGACCCAGATGGCTCATCAGGGGCAGATCCGCCAGGCCAATGCGATCGCCCCGTTGCTCCCAGGGGATGGGGACGGTGCTGCTGCCCAGGGTGACGCTGGTGCCTTGGGCCTGGATCGGCACCTGCGCCACTGCCGGCACCAGTTTCGGTGCGGCTTGATTCTGTTCAGCGGACAGGGCGATCGGGGCCGCTTCGATCGCCATAACCAGGCCCAAAGGCAGGCTCAGGAGACTCACCCCCAGTATCGAGCTCAGCCAAGGGCCAGGCTCTTTCCAAGACGTTTTTCCAGGCATTGTCATCGGCATGCTCACTTTCCTTTGGGTTCCGGTCGGCGATCGCCCCAGGGGGTTCCTCAAAAGCGTAATCTTTCGCACAGCAAATCGATCCGTTTTCCCTTAAGACTGAAACACTCAATTCCAATTGCCACCCCTATTTTTCACTCATGATGGGGGTTAGAGGATGGGCCTCAGCCAGGCTCTGCATCATGCAAAAATAGGCAGTATAATCATCGGTCCAGGGTCGTGATAAAAATAGCTCTTGACGCCCTGAATTGATTTGACTGCGGCCTCCGTCTGAGCGAGCAGTGGTATCACTCGATGCCGGAGGAATGTTTTATAAGTGGACTGAGCGCCTGTAGGCCAGTTGCAAACTCCTGATTTCAGGCGACTTCTGGCAAGCCTGCCGAGGTGACCAGCCCCCACTGCGAGCAGTTGATCTAGATAGTGATCAATCGCATCAGCTAGGGCCGGTTAGCGCCGAGTCGCTTGAGGCGACTACTTTCGTTGACATCACATTTTTGAGCCGTCTCATGGGGAATATACCGTTGAACCAACACCCGTCCAACCAACATCAGACCAACACCATGCTCCAGTGGGGACCGCGGGCCATCGTTGAAGAACGAGACGCGTGTGGCGTCGGGTTTGTTGCGGATCAGCAGGGTCGCCCCAGTTTTAAGCTGGTGCAGCAGGCGCTGAATGCCTTGGGCTGCATGGAACATCGGGGCGGGTGCTGTGCCGATCGCGATTCGGGCGATGGGGCGGGGGTGATGACAGCGGTTCCGTGGGCATTGCTGCAAGGTTGGGCCCAGACTCAAGGCCTAGACGCGACGCTAACCCCGGAAAAAACCGGGGTGGCGATGGTCTTTTTGCCGTTAGCAGCAGACGCGGCGACGATCGCCCGAGAAATTTTTGAGACGGCGGCCCAGGCCGAAGGCTTTACCGTGCTGGGCTGGCGAGCCGTGCCCGTCAAGCCAGCGGTGTTGGGCATGCTGGCCAAGCAAAACCAGCCTCGGATTGAGCAATTCTTTGTGCAGTGTGACCACGCCAGCGGGGACGAGTTAGAGCGAGAGCTATTTCGCCTGCGCCGCCGCATCCATCGGACTCAAGTGAGTTGGCAAGGGGATGGGGCGATCGCCGCCGCGCTCAAAGACACCTACACCTGCTCCTTCTCGTGCCGCACCATCGTCTACAAGGGCATGGTGCGATCAGAGGTGCTGGGCCAGTTTTATCTGGATTTGCAGAATCCCGATTACGTCAGTCCTTTCGCCATTTACCACCGCCGCTTTAGCACCAACACCATGCCCAAGTGGCCCCTAGCCCACCCGATGCGCCTGGTGGGTCACAACGGCGAAATCAATACCCTCGTCGGCAACATTAACTGGATGAAGGCGCGGGAAGCCGACCTCGCCAACCCCATCTGGAAAGGCCACATCGAAGAACTGCTGCCCATTGTCAACATGGACAATAGCGATTCCGCCAACCTGGACGCCGTGATGGAATTGTTGGTGCGATCGGGCCGCAGCCCGTTGGAGGCGCTGATGATCATGGTGCCGGAAGCCTACCGCAACCAGCCCGATCTCGAATCGCATCCAGAAATCACCGACTTCTACGATTTCCATAGCGGTCTGCAAGAGCCCTGGGATGGCCCGGCGCTGATTGCCTTTGGCGACGGCAAGCAGGTTGCGGCGGCGCTCGATCGCAACGGGTTGCGTCCAGCCCGCTACATCGTCACTTCCGACGGGCTGATCATCGTCTCCTCCGAGGCGGGTGTGGTGGACGTGCCCATCGAGAGCATTGTGGAAAAAGGTCGCCTCGGCCCTGGTCAAATGATTGCCGTGGACTTTGAGACCCACGAAATTCTCAAAAACTGGGATATCAAGCAGCGCATCGCCGCCCAACAGCCCTACGGCGAGTGGTTGGCCCAGTATCGCCAAGCCATTCAGCCCCAACTCTTTGCCGAGGACGCGACGCTGGAGAGTGCCACACTGTTGCAGCAGCAAACGGCCTTTGGCTACACCGCCGAAGACGTGGAAATGATCATTCAAGACATGGCGGCCCAGGGCAAAGAACCCACCTACTGCATGGGTGATGACATTCCCCTGGCGGTGCTCTCGACCAAGGCCCACCTGCTGTACGACTACTTCAAACAACGGTTTGCCCAGGTGACGAATCCGCCCATCGATCCCCTGCGGGAACGGTTGGTGATGTCCCTGGAAACCCAACTCGGCCAGCGCGGCAACCTGCTGGAGGAACATGCCGAGTACGCGCGGCTGCTGAAGCTGGAATCTCCAGTACTGAACGAAATTGAGTTAGATCAGGTGCGAGAGTCGAGCTTCCCGACTGCCACGATTTCAACCCTGTATACCGTCAGCGATGGCCCGGATGGGCTGAAGCAGGCAATTGAGGCGCTGTGCGATCGCGTGGATGCGGCGGTAAAAGCGGGGAGTGAAATCATCGTGCTCAGCGATCGCGTGGATGCCGACGGCCACCCCTGCACCCTGACGGCAGATAGCACCTACATTCCCCCCTTGGTCGCCACTGGAGCCGTCCACCACCACCTGATTCGTGAGGGGCTCCGCATGAAAGCCTCCATCGTGGTGGATACCGCCCAATGCTGGAGCACTCATCACTTCGCCTGCCTGGTGGGCTATGGCGCGAGTGCGGTCTGTCCCTACCTGGCCCTGGAATCCGTGCGTCACTGGTGGCACGACAGCCGCACCCAAAAGCTGATGGAAACCGGCAAAATCGAGCGGGTGACGCTGAATGGGGCTCAGGCCAACTACCGCAAAGCGGTGGAGAATGGCCTGTTAAAGATTCTCTCTAAAATGGGGATCTCACTGATTACCAGCTACCAGGGGGCACAGATTTTTGAAGCCGTCGGCATTGGCGCGGACTTGCTGGAAACCGCCTTTCGGGGTACTACTTCCCGCCTCGGTGGCCTGACCCTGGCGGATCTGGCCCAGGAAACCAATATCTTCCATCAAAAAGCCTTCCCGGAACTCAGCGGCAAGCGGTTGGAGAACATGGGCTTCGTGAAAGCGATGCCCAAGGGCGAGTACCACATGAATACCCCGGCCCTGACCAAGGCGCTACACAAGGCGCTGGAGTCCAAAGAATATGACCACTACGAGGTCTACAAAGCGCAGCTCGAAGGGCGCACTCCCACGGCGCTGCGGGATCTGCTGGATCTGACGAGCGATCGCACTCCCGTTCCCCTTGACGAGGTGCAATCCGCCGCCAGCATTATGGAGCGGTTTTGCACGGGGGGCATGTCTCTGGGCGCGCTATCCCAAGAGGCCCACGAGGTATTGGCGATCGCCATGAATCGCATTGGTGGCAAGTCCAACTCCGGCGAGGGGGGCGAAGATCCCAAGCGCTTCAAAGTGCTGAAAAATGTGGATGGGGAAGGGCGGTCAGCGCTGTATCCCAACCTAAAAGGACTGCGGGACGGGGACACCGCCAGCTCCGCCATCAAGCAGGTGGCGTCGGGTCGCTTTGGGGTGACGCCCGAGTACCTGATGCACGCCAAGCAAATCGAAATCAAGATGGCTCAGGGAGCCAAGCCGGGTGAAGGCGGTCAGCTTCCTGGCAAAAAGGTCAGCCCCTACATTGCCATGCTGCGGCGATCGAAGCCTGGGGTGCCGCTGATCTCGCCGCCGCCCCACCACGACATCTACTCCATTGAAGACCTAGCTCAGCTGATCTTTGACCTGCACCAGGTCAACCCCAAAGCGGGCGTCTCGGTGAAGCTGGTGGCAGAAATCGGCATCGGCACCATTGCGGCCGGGGTCGCCAAAGCCAACGCCGACGTGATTCAGATTTCCGGCCACGATGGTGGCACGGGCGCGTCTCCCCTCAGCTCTATCAAGCACGCCGGACTGCCCTGGGAACTGGGCCTGACCGAAGTCCATAAGGTGCTGATGGCGAACCAACTGCGCGATCGCGTTCTCCTGCGCGTTGACGGTGGCCTGAAAACTGGCTGGGATGTGATCATGGGAGCCCTGATGGGAGCCGAAGAGTACGGCTTTGGCTCCATCGCGATGATTGCGGAAGGCTGCATCATGGCGCGGGTCTGCCACACCAACAACTGCCCCGTCGGCGTCGCCACCCAGAAGGAAGAACTCCGGAAGCGCTTCACCGGCATTCCCGAGCATGTGGTCAACTTCTTCTACTTTGTGGCGGAAGAAGTGCGATCGCTGCTGGCTCGTCTGGGTTTCCGCTCGTTGAACGAGATCATTGGCCGCACCGACCTGCTCCAGCCCCGCGACGGCGTGAAGCTGACCAAAACAGACTCGCTGACGCTGGCGACCCTGCTGGATCTGCCTGATGTGTCTACCGACCGCACCTGGCTGGAGCATGTCGGCATCCACAGCAACGGCCCCGTGCTGGATGACAAGATGCTGGCGGATGCCGACATCCAAGCGGCGATCGCGAACCACGGCACCGGGCAGAAAACCTTTAAGGTGAGCAACACCGATCGCACCGTCGGCGCGAGGGTATCGGGGGCGATCGCGGAGCAGTACGGCAACAGTGGCTTTGAGGGCCATCTCGACCTGACCTTCGAAGGCAGCGTCGGCCAAAGCTTCGGCGCGTTCAACCTGCCCGGCATGACCCTGACCCTGATTGGCGAAGCCAACGACTACGTGGGCAAAGGGATGCACGGCGGCGACATCGTGATCAAGCCGTTCCCTGGCATCACCTACGATCCGTCGGTTAACGTAATTCTCGGCAACACTTGCTTGTACGGTTCCACTGGTGGCACGCTGTATGCCCAGGGCATCGCGGGCGAACGTTTTGCCGTCCGCAACTCCCTCGGCCAAGCGGTCATCGAAGGCGCGGGCGACCACTGCTGTGAGTACATGACCGGGGGCGTTGTTGTCGTCTTGGGCCACGTCGGGCGCAACGTCGGCGCGGGCATGACCGGCGGCCTCGCCTACTTCCTGGATGAAGTGGGCACCTTCCCCACGCGGGTCAACCCGGAAATTGTGAAGGTGCAGCGGGTGATTACCGAGGCGGGAGCCGAGCAGCTCAAGGCCATGATCGCGGCTCACGCCGAGCGGACGGGCAGTGCCAAAGCCGCCAAGATTCTCGCGGATTGGGAGACGTATCTGCCGCAGTTCTGGCAGGTGGTGCCCCCCTCTGAGGCGGCTACCCCGCTGACGAACCCCGATGCCGTCGCTGAAGACAAAGTGCTGAGTTCCGTCTAGGGAATGGCTTTGACCATAGCCCCGCGAGGGGACGGTTCCCTGCTAATACGGCTGAGCCAGCCGGGAATCGTCCCCTTTTGTCAGTACGTCAGTTCGACAGACTCGTTTTGCCCTCTCTCCAAACCTCTCTCCCAAAGGGAGAAAGGCTTCAAACCCGAATGAATACGTGAGGAATTGTCTGGTGCAGAGTCGTTGGCGAGCATCGGTATCGTTTCGTCGAAATCACGTTGTCAGTCTGCTCATGGGGAGTGACGCGATCGCGTTGCCGAGGCCCGTTTGGCTGGCCTAGCCATCATGCCAGCAGCCATGGCCGGGCTTGGGCTGGCCCCCGGCGTAGTTGGGAAATGGAGGCGATGCGGAGCGCGGTCAGCATTCTGGCGGCTCTACCGTTGCTCTAATTGCTGCTCGGCCACCTGGCGAATCAGGCTAAACTGCTGGAACATTTGCCCCCAGGCATTTGAGGGGACTCGCAGGCGTTGGAGCATATCCGCGACCCCATACACACCGCCGGGGGTGAATAGCCAAAACTGGACTAAGTCGGGTTGATCGGGGAGAGCCTGATCAGGCAAACGAGAGGCGTCAGCTCGCGCCGTCTGAGCGAGTTGAAGAATCGTCTGGGCCGCTTCTGCCACCTGCGGTTCACTCCCGAGGCCAATGACCGCCCCCCCCGGTGTCGGGAAAAAATCAGCCTCACCACTGAGCCAGGCACTCATGGAGATCGCCCACAGTTGTGATGTGGACGAGTCCACCATGCCCACATCCATCAGAACACCATAGACGCGATCGCGCTCAGCGCTGACGCCACCGGCCTGTTCGGGCGATCGAGTAAACATCGTCTGACGCCAGCGTTCGTAGTCTGACGTGATGTTCAGCCCAGTGCCCCGACCGCTGGGCAAGTGAGTTTGCGCCTGGGTCGCTTTTAGAAAATCATGAATGGTCCGGTAGGTGGCATTAACGCGATCGCCGTCGTGGGAGTACAGCAACTCTTGAGGGGCCTGACCTTGAGCCACAAACTGGATGCTATAGAACCATTGGGTGCCCTGATTGCCATTGGCTTTTTTGCGGCGACGTTGGCGGGTGACGACGCTGACATCCTGCAATGTGGACAACGGCCACTGCCACTGCTGGGTGCCCCAGAGAGTTTTGCGATCGCACTGAATCTGATCCGTCCCCCGATCCAGCGTCAGCACTTCCGACTTGCACTCATCATTGAGTATCGTGCCCCCTAAGCCTCCGACGAGTCCCAAAATCAATAACAGGGGAATATTGACCGCCCCCGCCACGACGGCAATGCCGAGGCCCACGACGACGACCCCTAACATGACGGCGGGGAGCACCAACCGTTGACGATTAACTGAACTTTGTAGCCGCAGTTCCGTCGTCGTTTGGCTCACAATTTTCATGGGCTGATGGGGGTAACAGAAAATTAGAGTTTAATGTACCACTGAACGGGCGAGGGGTGATTCTGCCCTCCTGAGCACGACTCATTTGCCCGCGTTAGAGGGGGTGAAATTGCGCGGTTGCCGCCTGGGGCTACAACTCTGGCCGACTGGCTAGGCGCGATCTCACCTGCGCCCAGAGCGTCGGGTCGTTCTGGTACAGGCCCAAGGCCTCTAAAGCGCCTGCGGCCTCTCGTTGGGGGGCGGCGGCGAGCAGTTGCAGCAACCACTGGATCGCCTCCTCCCGGCGCAGCAGGGCGATCGCCAACAAGCCCGTTTGCCGCAGTTCCTGATGGGTGGTGCGCTGCCACCAGTCCCGCAGCACGGGGAATGCCTCGGGGAGCCGCGACTCGCCCAATACCAGAGCCATTACCCCCGCCGCCGAGGTCGGGTCGGCCCGGATCGCGTCCAACTGCGCCGTCAGCGCTGCTAATTTTCGAGACTTCGCCATGACTCACGGTGGGCTTCAGCACCTTAGGGACTTGCGCGCAAAAAAGATCCCCATGAACCGAGTTTCGACTCCGCTCAACTCTCGATACTGGTAGGTTGA
>NZ_JACSWC010000324.1 GCF_016888165.1 Halomicronema sp. CCY15110
TGAGTGGACGAGCCATCTTTTGTGCTTGAAATCAGTACTCCTATATTCTGCTTCACCTCATAGGGAATTGGTATTAGAATCTCTCCAGGTTAAATAGGAAAGCAACTGAGTTATTGTTTCTAGATAGGCTTTCTTGCCATGCCAATACTTCAATTCAGCCATAAAGACATTCGAGCCCTCATAGCGCAGTAAAATATCTGTCTTACCTTTCTTGTTAAAAGTCTCGCCTGTTGCCGAACCTTCGAAGTTCGGCTCCAAGATTAACAGCATGTGATCTCGAAGGTCTTCTTCTTGCTTTCCAGAGTAAGTACTTGGCAAGCGCTCAAACTGCTTGCCAACATCGTGAATAATCTTAAGAATCTGACTGTAAATGGCGTAATCAAGCGTTGGCTCTGGCTTAAATCCTTTAGTCGCAACCCTTAGTGGTGCAGAAAAGTCCTGAGAGTATTGATGTAGCTAGATTCTCAGATTGAGAAGGGGAGCCATCTGTG
>NZ_JACSWC010000325.1 GCF_016888165.1 Halomicronema sp. CCY15110
CTCACAGATGGCTCCCCTTCTCAATCTGAGAATCTAGCTACATCAATACTCTCAGGACTTTTCTGCACCACTAAGGGAGATAACTCTTAAACTTTTAAAACACATAAATACAAGTCATAGATTAACTATTAAGCGTCTTCTATCTCAATTTGATACGGAATCTCTGATTGAATATTTCTCCTTTCCTAATGAGGTGAAAACTGCTTGTATTCAATACCTCCAATATTTTTATGAGTTTCTGAAAGAGATAGGAGTGAGTGCAAAAGTCAAGCTAGATGAACAAGACTCAGGTTCGACTATTTTGTCTGTGACTCCAGAAAACAAAGATGAAGCTTTAGAGAACATTGGACTCGCTTTAGATATCTACTTGAGGCTACCTTCCAGCCAGATTGAGGCAGATATGAGTAGCATTCAAGTGCAAAGTCTAAATGCTCAAATTTTTCATCTCAAGGGCCAGTTGGCACTAGCCGCAGCTACGATTCAGCAGCAACAGTCAACAATACAGAATCTTCAGATCCAACAGCCGTTTTCTCCCAATATTTTAGTGCTTTCTCAGCAAGGAGAAAGCAAAGACCAAGAACCGCTGCTCGGAGGAATCATCAAAGTTGGGGAGGCGGAACTTGCAGAAGGGGCGTTGAGCATTAATTTGGCGGCTCTGCTTCGGTGGCTCAAGAAGAAAGTAGGCAAGAACGAAAGCTAGTTTGTCCGTGAATAGCAACAGGCTAAGCTGAAAGCACCCTGGAGCAAGGCACCACCATGGTACAAGCACAGACTCAACCGCTCACCTTTGAAGAATTTCTGGCAGCTTATCCAGAGAATGGCGGCGTCTATGAATTAATCAACGCAGAAGTTATCGCGGTTGAGCCGACCGGCAAGCATGAAGAAGCGATCGCGTTCCTGGTAGCAGAATTCAACTTTGAAGTTCGTCGATTGGGTTTGCCCTACGTGCTGCCGCGCACCTGCACCCTCAAGCCTGCGACTCCTAATACTGGCTACAAACCCGACATCACCGTATTGAACAAAACCGCCCTGGCAGCAGAGCCTCGGTGGAAAGCCGCATCCACCATTCTGCAAGGCAGCTCGGTGCCATTGGTAGTGGAAGTGGTGAGCACCAACTGGCGCGATGACTACGACCACAAACGGGCCGACTATGAGGCGATGGGCATCCCGGAATATTGGATTGTGGATTACCTGGGGTTAGGGGGACGGCGATATGTAGGAGTCCCGAAACAGCCCACCGTGACCGTCTGTAACTGGGTGGAGGGCGAATATCAGATGCAGCGATTTCGGCGGGGCGATCGCCTCGTTTCCAACACCTTTCCAGAGTTGCAACTTGAGGTTAGCCAGATTTTTGCTGCGGGTGCTTAATGGCGACCCGTGGGTGAGAGCGCGATCGCCCTTCAAGAATTGCTGTTTTTGGATGCCGAAACGGGGGATGCGATCCAGGCGTTAACGGATTGTTTCTATACCCTTGAATTGATGGTTCGCTGTAAAGAGGCGGCGGTGCGGGTGTCGCCCCAAGTGTGGGCAGGCATTGAATCGCGCATTTTGACGGTGCCGCCGGATTAACCGAGGTATTTTGTGCATCCCCAACATCCGGTAGGGGCGAGGCATTCTCGGAGCAGCGTTCTGGATTAGGCCAAAATGGATTTGGCGAGAATGCCTCGCCCCTACGACCCGGGGATAGTTTGACCGATCGTGTCCACGCCCCCCGCCGGAATCCATCGGTGCGACCAACGGTGCATCAAACCCATCGCCATCCAATGGTTAACCGATCGCGTTGTCACTGCTGGGGAATCCTAAACGCAGAATCCATTTGAGTCATCTGCGGTGCCCTACAATCCCCAGATTCATAAACGGCGATCTACCCGCCTCTGCCATCATGATTACGCCGCGCCCGGTTACTATTTCGTGACCATTTGCACCCACCAGCGCCAACATTTGTTGGGGGCAATTGGCGATGGCCGCATGATCGCGAATGATGCGGGTCGGGCCGCGCAGGCCCATTGGCAACGGTTGGCCCAGCATTTCACCCATATTCGGTTGGATGCGTTTGTGGTGATGCCCAACCACGTCCACGGCATCATGCAAATTGTCGAATGGCCCGATGCGTCCGCCGGGGATGAATCGGAGCGGTCACCATCGACATCCGGTAGGGGCGAGGCATTTTGGTTGTCACGTTCTGGCAGTCCCAGACATTGTTCACAAAATGCCTCGCCCCTACGGCCCACCCAAACACATCCCGATCGCCCCCACGGCCCCCCAACGGGATCGATCGGCGCGATCGTGGGCAATTATAAATCTGTCTCTACGCGCCAAATCAACCGCATGCGCCATACCCCTGGCAATCCCGTTTGGCAACGCAACTATCACGATCGCATCATTCACAACCAAACAGAACTAGACAACATCCGCGCCTACATTCAGACCAATCCGCAAAACTGGCAAAATGATTCTTTGCGTTGATCGACGTGATCATGGGGCGATGCAGGTTGAGAAAATTAACATTGGCGCATCAGGTAATTAAATCCATGAAAAAAGCGCCCAAAAACCTTTGGGCGCTCACAATGTCAATCCGAGAGAGAAGTTAGAGATTACTTGATGAACAACATCTCTTGGTAAGTCGGCAACGGCCAGGCACTATCCGCAATTTCCCCTTCGATGGCATCACCAGACTCCCGCACCTGATCCATCAAGGGACGCAGGGTAAAGGCACAGTAATTCATATGCTCTTCGGTCGAGGCAAAGTCATGCTTCTCCAAAGCCGCGCTCAGTTCACCCGTGGTTTTCATCAAGGCACTCGCCAAGTCAGCCACCGTTTGCGCACTGCCCGTCTCTAGGCTCACCCCCAGACTGGAGAGGTTCGCGATGGTGGACGACAGCTGGGACAGGTATTCCACGGCGGCCGGATAAACCATCGTTTTCGCCATATTGATGACGAGCTTGGCTTCCACTTCAATGGAGAGGATGTACTGCTCAGCGTAGACTTCAAAGCGGCTTTCCAGTTCCACCGGGGTCAGCACACCCGTCTTCTCGAACAGATCCTTAACGTACTCTGCTTTCAAAACTGGCAGGGCGTCAGCCGTGGTGGGCAAGTTCTCTAACCCGCGCTCTTTGACTGCCATGGTGTGCCACTCTTCGGAGTAGCCGTTGCCGCCAAAGATGACGTTCCCATGCAGTTCCATCACTTCCTTCAGCACCATAATGATGGCGCTACTGAGTTCGGTGCCCTTGCCGAGTTCGGTCTCTAGGCGATTGCCCACCCACTCCAGCGAGTCGGCCAGCATCGTGTTGAGCACAATCAGCGGCCCGGCGACGGACTGGTTAGAACCCACCGCCCGAAACTCAAAGCGGTTGCCAGTGAAGGCAAAAGGTGAGGTGCGGTTGCGATCGCCCGCATCTTTGCTCAAGGGTGGCACGGAACTCAGCCCTAGATCCATCACGTCTTTGTGCTTCGAATCAGAGACAGAGCCGTTTTTGATCTGGTCAAAGACCTCCTCAAGCTGGGTGCCGAGGTAGACCGACATGATCGCGGGCGGGGCTTCGTTCGCGCCCAGGCGATGGTCGTTGCTGGCCGTGGCGATCGCGGCCCGCATGAGGGGGCCATATTTATGAACGCCGCGAATCACGGCCCCGCAGAACACCAGGAACTGCGCGTTTTCATGGGGCGAATCGCCGGGATCTAACAGGTTGCCCTGGGTCGAGTTGCCCACCGACCAGTTGACGTGCTTACCGGAGCCGTTGATGCCAGCAAAGGGCTTCTCGTGCAGCAGACACACAAAACCATGCTCTTTGGCCTTGCACTTGAGCACCGTCATCATCATTTGTTGGTGGTCGCTGGCGACGTTGGCCGCTTCAAAGAAGGGCGCAATTTCAAACTGTCCGGGGGCGACCTCGTTGTGGCGAGTTTTGGCCGGAATCCCCAGCTTGTAAAGGGTTTCCTCCACATCCTGCATGTAGACCTGCACCCGTTCGGGAATCGCCCCAAAGTAGTGGTCGTCAAATTCCTGACCCTTGGCTGGGGCCTTGCCAAACAGGGTGCGCCCTGCCAAGAGCAAGTCAGGCCGCTGGCTGGCAAAGTTAGAATCCACCAAAAAATACTCTTGCTCAGCGCCACAGCTAGAGTTGACGTGGGCCACTTCATCATTGCCGAGCAGCTTCAAGACTTTGCTAGCGGCTGTGTCCATCGCCGCGATCGAGCGCAGCAGCGGCACCTTCTTATCCAGCGCTTCCCCCGTCCACGAGACAAATACGGTAGGGATACATAGCGTCGAGCCGTTGTCCGTCTCCATGATATAAGCCGGGCTGGTCACATCCCAAGCGGTATAGCCGCGGGCCTCAAACGTATCGCGGATGCCACCATTGGGAAAGGACGAGCCATCCGGTTCACCCTGGACGAGCACCTTGCCCGAAAATTCGGAAATCACGCTGCCATCTCCCTGCACCGAAATAAAGCCGTCGTGCTTTTCCGCGGTGAGGTTGGTCATGGGATAAAACACGTGGGCGTAATACAGCGCTCCCTTGGCCATGGCCCAGTCGCGCATGGCCATGGCCACCGAGTCGGCGACTGAAGCGTCCAATTTTTCGCCCGTCAAGATGGTTTTCTTGATCGACTTGAAAACCGCTTTGGGTAAGCTGGCCTGCATCTTTTGCAGGTTAAAAACATTCTCAGCCCACATGTCCTCCAGACGCTCAGGAGCTTTTGGCGTCATCGGCTTGCGGTTAGTGATTTGAGCGATCGCCTGAACTCGAGCTGCATTTCCACTCATACGTAATGTTCCTCAAAGGGCCAATCGACCCATAGTACGCAACCTCACGTTTCTAAATAGACCGCAGATATACCAAACACATTAAATTAGCCGCATTTTTTTAAACTGAACCGTGTAGGGTAACTCAAATCCTGATGGGGGCTGCCTTCGGCGCTTAAAAATTTGCCCTCCAGGGAAAAAGTGTGGGGCCATCTTGCCAATGTCCGAACATCACATTGACCGCAAAAACTTGTTTGAACTCTCCCTTGATTCAGTAATGTTATGAGGAACATTACGACGCCTGACGAGTGTTGGCTAAGGGTAGGCATGGCATGAAATTCTGGGGGACTTGTCACCGGCGCTGGGTAAATTATTGGCTGTTGGGGCTGACATTACTGCTATTCATCGTAGCGACGCCAGTGTGGGGGCAAGACGCTGCACCCAAGGCGAGTGACGATGCCGCTGTGCCGACAGAAGTTCAACCCAAGATCAGCAACGAGGTGGATGGTTATCCAGTGATGCTGGATGACCGGGTCATTTTTCGGATTCGTCAAGGGGTGGGGAATGTGGCGACGCCCGCAGAACGGGCCAACATTATTGAGCAGCGCCTGATCACGATTACCGAAACGACGGATCTCACGGCTGATGACATTCGGGTAGAGCCTGGCGAAGGGCAAACGATTGTCTTGGTCGGTGAGACTGTATTGCTGACCGTGAGTGAGGCTGATGCTGCTGTCTACGACGCGACCCATCCAGAGTTGGCGGAAACCGCCGCCGATATGATTCGCACGGGCCTCACGGAATACCGCCGCGATCGCAGCGTGCGGGGCCAGGTGATCAGTATCGTCGCGACATTGATCAGCACGATCGCGCTATTGGCCTTTTTGCGGGGGTTATTTTTTATTGCGTCTAAACTATTGGTGCGCATTCGGGCGCAACGCCGCGCGGGCACCCTGCAACTGCAAGTCGGCTCCATGCCGCTGCTAGAGGCTGGGGCCGCTGCTTACCTATTAACCAGCATTGTCAAACTGCTTAGAATTGTCTTGGTCTTGGTGGCGCTATACATCTATGTGCCGTTTGTGCTGAGTCAATTTTCCGCCACTGAGACCCTAGGCGACAGCATTTTGCAAGACATTGCTTTTCGTCTCAACCGGTTGGTGCAAGCCTTTGTGGTTTATTTGCCCAACCTCGCGATGGTAGCTGTGATTGCCGTCATCGCCTATTACGCCACAAAGTTCGCCCAACAAATCATTAGTGAATTGGGGCGTCCCAATACCTATCCTTGGTTTTACGCAGAATGGATTCAGCCGACTAACCGTCTGGCCACGATCTTGATTATCGCGATCGCGATGATAATGGCCGGCCCTTATTTGCCAGGGTTTGGCTCACCCGCCTTTCAGGGCGTCTCACTGTTTATCGGGGCGCTGGTCACCTTAGGCTCCTCTTCTGCCGTGTCTAACGCTTTGGCGGGCCTGATTCTGATTTATACCCGCGCTTTTCAACTCGGCGACTTTATTCGCATCAATGAGACCATTGGTAATGTGCAAGACAAATCCTTGTTTGTGACGCGCGTGGTCACGCCGAAACAAGAAACCGTCACCATTCCCAACGCCTCGGTACTCAATAGCAACGTGGTCAATTACAGCGCGATCTGTCGCGAGTCCAAGGGATATCTACTGCTGTATACAACCATTACGCTGGGGTATGACCTGCCCTGGCGCAAGGTGCATGAAGTCTTAGTGGAGGCGGCCAAAGCGACCACTCACATCGTATCGACGCCGGAACCGTTTGTCTTACAGACCAACTTGAACGATTTCAACGTGAGCTATCAGCTCAATGCCTACACGTCGTTGCCGACCAAAATGCCCCGCATTTATTCAGAGCTACACCAAAACATTCAAGACCATTGCAACGCCGCCGACATCGAAATTCTCTCGCCTCACTTTTCGTCGCTGCGTGATGGCAATCATTCCACCATCCCGGCTGACTATCTCCCCGACGACTACACTTCGCCTGGCTTTGTCCTGCAACCGCCCCCGCCGCCTTCTGCTTCGTAAACCATCAGTCAGCAGCCATTAGCGATCAAAACCGGCGTATTACAGCTTGGGGCTGGGGCCGCGTGGGCGACGGCCTCTCTTGTCGGCAGCCGCCGGAAACCGTAAGATTGCTGCGGTTCATTACACACATCGCCATGCCTGGATCGCTACTGCAACTCACGTCTGCTCCGCCGCATCAACAACTGACTGTGAGGGTACCCGCTGCTGGGGTGGCGCTCACCGGCAAGATTCAGGTGCCGGGCGATAAGTCGATTTCTCACCGGGCGTTGATGTTGGGAGCGATCGCCCAAGGCGAAACCCGCATTCAAGGACTGTTGTTGGGGGAAGATCCCCGCAGCACTGCCAAGTGTTTTCAGGCGATGGGGGTCGAAGTTTCCGACTTGGAAGACGAGTGGGTCACGGTACAGGGTGTGGGGCTGGGCAACTTGCAGGAGCCTGCCGACGTGCTGGATGCCGGCAACTCTGGCACGACATTGCGGCTCATGTTGGGCCTGCTGGCCTCGCATCCCGATCGCTTCTTCACCGTCACGGGGGATCGCTCGCTGCGATCGCGCCCGATGGGCCGGGTGATCACGCCACTGCAACAAATGGGAGCCACGATCTGGGGGCGGCAGGGCAACACACTGGCACCTTTAGCGGTGCAGGGCCAAGCCCTCAAGCCCACCCACTACCACTCCCCCATTGCCTCCGCCCAGGTCAAATCTTGTGTGCTGTTGGCGGGGCTGCTCACCGATGGCCCCACCACCGTAACGGAACCCAGCCTGTCGCGCGATCACAGTGAGCGTATGTTGCAAGCCTTTGGGGCTGACCTCACCGTTGACCAGGCCGCCTGCACAGTGACGGTGAATGGCCCGACCACGCTGCACGGTCAAACGGTGATTGTGCCGGGGGATATTAGCTCGGCGGCCTTTTGGTTGGTCGGGGCGGCCATCATCCCCGGTTCGGAATTGGTGATCGAAAATGTCGGCGTCAACCCCACCCGCACAGGCGTTTTAGAGGCGCTACAAGCCATGAACGCCGACATCACCCTAGAGAACGAACGTCTGGTGACCGGAGAACCCGTGGCGGATTTGCGGGTGCGCTACAGTCAGCTTCGCGGCGCGACCTTTAGCGGCGATCTGATTCCTCGCATGATTGACGAAATTCCGATTCTCGCCGTCGCGGCACTTTTTGCCGAAGGGCCAACGGTGATCAAAGATGCGGCGGAGTTGCGCGTGAAGGAGAGCGATCGCCTCGCGGTGATGGCCGCCGAACTGAATCGCTTGGGGGCCAACGTCACCGAACTCCCCGATGGGCTGGAAATTTCGGGGGGTCTCTCGACCTTGCAGGGCAGCACGGTGGATAGCTTTACCGATCACCGGGTGGGCATGAGTTTGGCGATCGCCGCTCTGCGAGCCCAAGGCACCACCGTTGTGCAACGGGCTGAAGCCGCCGCCATTTCCTATCCGACTTTTTTAGCCACGTTAGAGCAAGTGTGTGCTTCTTAGCCTGTGCGGTGCTGTGAGCCATGTGTGAGCCATCCTTAAACTTGAGAAGATTTGCAACTGCTATTTCCAACCCAGCCAGGCTTACGGCAAGGTAAAGTCAATTGTTCGCGCGCGCTTGCCCACCAATGTCGCCCCTCTCTTTCACCCGTCATGACCGCCGCCCTTCACCGCTTTTGCCGGATCGCCCCTCACCCGACCACCCTGAATTGGCCAGGCTGGGGTTTAGCGGTCGGAGCCCTCATTGCGCTGGGCCAGCGCCTGCGGCAATCCGCCAAGGCTGGGGCGGGTGAGTGGTTGGGGCTGTTTCCTATGGTGGTCGGCGATCGCGGCGGGTTGAAGCATTTGAACCAGGGGCATGAACCACCGGGGGTGTTTGATGTTTGTAGCCAAGCGGCGGTTGGATCGTGATGTGGCATGCATCTGCCATCAGCGTTATCCACTCGACTGCCCCGCTCTGGTGACGGTGGGAGATCCAGCAAAACCCTAAAGTTTCGCTGCGCCATCTAAATTTGGCCTGGTCGCCTCAACTTTTTTAGCTAGTTTCCGTCGGAAGTCATATGCGTAAGATTTTAGTTATCGAAGCTGCGGGAGAGCCGCGGGCCTTGCACCTGGCCCTGCTGGCTCAAGAAGGGTATGAAACCCTGATTACGGAAGACAGTACCCTCGCGCTAGAGCTCATCCGCAAGCAATATCCCGATTTGATTTTGTGCGGCTTAGAGCTGTCTGGGGGTGACAACTTTGAGCTGTTGCAATATCTACAGCACGAGCCCGATTTGCTCTCTATCCCGATCATTCTGTTAACCACCATTCGGAATGAGTTGCGCTGGCGGCAGTCCGTCGGGTTGGGGGCGGATGATTGTCTGATTGCCCCCTTTAGCGATCGCGATTTGCTAGATGCGATCGCCATTCGCTTGCGCAAACAAGATGCCCTCACCACCCGCTACAACACCCTGATGCGGCACACCGCCGAGCGTCTCAATCGGTTATCGCAATACGACATTCTGACCGAACTGCCCAACTACCGCCTGTTAAAGCAGCGGCTAGAGCAAGCGATGCGTCGGGCTGCCCAGGGCAACCAACAAGTGGCGTTGCTCACCCTGAGCCTCGACCGGCTGCGCCAGGTCAACAACACTTTGGGATATGGGGCGGGGGATATGTTGCTCACGGCGGCTTCGCAGCGGCTGACCGGCATTTTGCCCCGATCCACTGCGGTGGCGCGACTCACGGGCAATCAGTTTGCGATTGTGGTGCCTGCTCCGCAAAATCGAGACGTCATCCTTGAGATTTTGGCCGATATTTTTACCAGCTTGGGGCACTCTTTTTCTCTGCCCGGTCAGCAGGTGTTTATGACTGCCAGTATTGGCATTGCGCTATTTCCCGAAGATTCGACCGATATTAGCGTCTTACTGCGCCAGGCCGATGCCGCGCTCGATTGGGCCAAGTTGCAAAAAAGTAATTCCTATCGGTTTTACCGATCAGATTTGCCCGTGGTGTCGGGGGATGAGTTGCAGATTGAAACTTGGCTGCGCTACGCCCTCGAACGCGATGAGTTTGAAGTGTGGTATCAGCCCAAGTACAGCTTGAGCCAGGGCCGCATCATTGGGGCCGAAGCCCTGATTCGTTGGCAACATCCCGAAACGGGCTACATCTCACCCGGCAAATTTATTCCCCTATCGGAAGAAACGGGACTGATTGTGGCCATCGGGGACTGGGTGCTGAAAACGGTTTGTGAGCAGACGGCCAAATGGTTGCATTCGGGCCAGCCGGTGGTGGCGGTCGCGGTCAACCTGTCTAGTGTGCAACTCAATCAAGCCAGTCTGGTGCAGCAAATCCGCGACATTTTAACGGCCACACAGCTCCCGCCGGACCATTTGGAGTTAGAAGTCACGGAAACCGCCTTGATGCAAGATGTCGAACCCGCGATCGCGCTCTTGCATGAATTCAAAGCCCTGGGGGTGCGCATTGCGCTGGATGATTTTGGCACGGGATATGCCTCCCTCAGCTATCTCCAACAGTTGCCCATCGACATTCTCAAAATCGACACCTCCTTTGTCCGCAACATTCACGAAAATCCCACCAATCAAGCCATTCTTAAGCACGTCGTGGCTATGGCCCACGACCTGGGGCTCAAAGTCATTGCTGAAGGTATCGAAACTGAGCTGGAAATGTTTACCCTCAAATCCTTTGGCTGCGATCTGATCCAAGGCTATTGGGTCGGCCCGCCGATGAATGCCACCGAATTTGCCCAACGCCTCTAAATTTCCCAGGGCAGGGCTAGGTCATCGCGAGGCCCCCAGTGCAGGCCGTTCTCGCCAGCCGGGAGGGGATTGCTAGCCGTGGTGGAGATCCGAAATTGACGTTTTGCTCATTGCTTAGGATGATCAGGGATAGTTTTCCGGATTTTATTCGCGCCAACATGACTAATTTAGAGCCGACCGTCACGCCCACTATTGCCAGACCCAAAGCGGGGTTTACCACCTATGCCGAAAAGCTTAACGGTCGCGCCGCGATGCTCGGCTTTGTGGCGATCGTTGCCATTGAATACTTAACCGGCAAAGGAATTATGACCTGGCTGGGCTTGGCATAGTTGTCGCGGCAGCGGTGTGTCGCTATCCTAGCTGTCCTGGTCGCGCTGCCAACTGACGACACATTTTCTACCGTTGTGAAAGCTCAGCAGTCAGGATCGCCCCGATGCACCAGTGTATCCATGCTGGAAAACAGGCGTCTGGCTTCGCCGCTAAGATCAGAAAGTCAAAATTGGCATGCCCTGCCCCTGCCCCTGGTAAGCGATCGCCTGCTAGCATTGCCGTCAGCTACATAACCGCCCCCTTTTGTCGTCCAATTCTAAGCCCACTGTGTTCATCAAACGTTGTTTTCAAAGAGAGCCCATCATTAGTACCGTTGTGACAGCGGGCACCGTTAATATTTTGCTGGGCATGGCCGAAGGTCAAGCCCTATTAGCCTTTTTGGGCGTTTTGGTTGTCAGCGGCACCTTAGCTGGCCGGGGGTGGCATAAATATCGCTATCCCCTCGACTTACCCGATCAGTCGGCTATGTTCTCTCACACCCTCGCGCCCCAGGCGATCGCTGAGTCATCCCAAGCGGCCTTAGCGCCATCGGGTCAACCTGAGACCGCGATCGCCTCCCTAATCGATCCCGCTAGCGCCCACTGGCAAACTGCTGAAGAGTACCCACAATATCTCGAAGACAGCGCCCTCTCAGAAACCCGCAGTTAATGGCAATGTGAGGGCGAGCATCGTGACTCAATTTACGTAATTGCTCAACCCAGTAGCCAATCAGCTTGTTGTGAGGTAAGGACGCGGGAAATCGCCTCAAAGGCAGACAACC
>NZ_JACSWC010000326.1 GCF_016888165.1 Halomicronema sp. CCY15110
GCCACCCAGACGGGGCCGGTTGGCGTTGCCCTAGAGCCGCCGCTAAGGCCGTCAACCCGACCTCTGTGCGCCTGTGCTCGGCCATCGACCAGCCCACCCCCCGTCGAGAACACAGGTCAATGATGACCGCCAGATACAGCCAGCCTTCGGTCGTTCAAATGTCGGTCATGTCAGCCACCCACACCCGGTCGGGTTCTGTCGTCGT
>NZ_JACSWC010000327.1 GCF_016888165.1 Halomicronema sp. CCY15110
TTGAGGCCATCTTTCAGGGATGGTCACTAGCCCAGGAGGGATTTATGTGTACTTAGTAGCCCAAAACTGGGAGAGGGACTTGCTCCGGCTCCCCTTCTCCTGTTCTGGGAGAAGGGGTTGGGGGATGGGGGGGTAGCCAAGTCTATAAATACCTTTTTTAAGGGGGGATGGGGGGATCTAACCCCTGAAAACTATCTCTACGAGACTTATGTATAAGCCGTAGCCTTAGCAAGGAGAGGAGAGGTGAGGTTATGCCGATTCGCAAAACTCCAGTTTTCAACATGGCCGTGGTTTAAGTACCAATAATGCCGATCGCGCGCGACACCACTAGCAAAATGGTGGCCAACGAAATCAGGCTCTGGGCCATCAGTGTCAGCTTGGCCCGATCGGTTAGCGGGGCAACATCGGCAGGACTAAATGCCGTAGCGGTGGTGTAAGACAAAAATAAGTAATCCACAAAGGTCGGTTGCCAGTGGGGCAAAATTTCCTTTAGCTCGGCTTGGGGAAAGAGCCAATCGGGAGGTTGGCGATGATCGCGGCGGCGCATCTCTGGCCCGCCCCGATCGCTCTGCCAGTACACCAGGGCAAAAATCAGAATGGTGATCACCCACACGGCGATGCTGGAGGTAAACAGCTCCAGACCATTCAGTTCTCCGGAAGGGTTGAACATCTCCTCAATCAAGTAGCCCAAATCTGCCAGGGTGCCAGCTCCCACCAACAGAGAGAACAGCAGCGTGATGAAGCGCTCCGTTCGGAGTGCCCGGCGTTTGCCGCCCGTTAACGGCACCATGGCGATCGCCGCCAGAATCACGACCCCCAGCAGATAGGGCACCCAAACCGGAGCAAAGCGAACGCGATCGGGCAGCACCGTCAGCAAAACCAGCACCACCAGAATCGTTAGGGCGACGGGCCAGCGAGATTCGATCATCGGTGGGGACGGGGGACGGGTCATGGTTTAGCACCAACGTCTAGGGAAACAGCAGAGTCATTTGGGCACGCAGCGTCCAATCAGCGGCCCCCTCGGGCTTGAGGGCGTTCCAATAGGCTTGCAGCGAAGCATTCACCGGTTGGCTACCGATATTGAACACGCGCCCCCCGCCGCCGCCCAGGGGGACAGTCCATTGGTCATCGTCGGTCTGCCAGTTAGCGGTGATGATGGGGGACGTGGTCGCGTACCAGCCGCCTGCAAAGTTGTAGTTAAAGAACGGCTGGACCGTTAGCAGGCTGATATCGGCGCGATCGCTGTCTCCTGCGAAGGACCACAGCTGGCTGACCAATGCTCCCGCCACAATGGGTCCCTGGCTCACCAGCCCGACCGCCGCTGGCCCAATCGACCACTTCCCTGTGCCCAATATCGTATCCGTCGCCGTGGGCAACACAATGGAAGGGCCGACGCCCCAGGTAAAGTTGCCCGTTGTCTCTGGCACCAAGAACCCCGTGTAGTTGATGTCGCCCAGGCCAAAGGCACTATCCAGACCCGCCGCCAGCTCGGGCTGATAAGCAATGGGAATAATGGTGCGATTGACCAGGGTCAGGCGATCACTGAGTGGTACGGGAATAACGGGCTGCACATTGAGGATGTTGCTGGTGCGGTCAAACTCGCCGACGCCAAAGTTAGTGTTGTTTTGCAAGGGCACGGAAATCAGACTAGCGATGGGGTTTTGGGATGCCTTGGCCAGGTCAGCCTGACTCGAAGCTGCACCATCAGCGGCCTGGGCAATTTCCGGGGTCGGGACCGGCGTTGTCGGTTCGGTGGATGCCACCCCGGCTGGCGCTGACGCAGCGTCAAGTGGACTCCAACTTAAGCAACTCGCGACGGTGCAGGCGGCGGCGATCGCCCCGGGAGATGCCGCTACCTCGGTCATCTCTGAGTAGGTGGCGGCAACTGACCAGGGCAACGCGACCGGGGACGACTTCTCTCGGGAGACGGTTATGGGCTTGTCCACCGACCGGGCATCCGGATCGATGCTGCGAGGGGATAGCGATCGCGGCAGCGGCTCTAAGGTCGATAGCTCCGGCGTCCCTTCCGCCGTCCACCCCGCAGGAGAGCTGAGCACCGTGGCGATCGCCACGCTGACCCCGCACGTTGTCCACCGGATCAAAGAGGATGAAAATTCCATAACCGTTCTCCTCTTAATCGATATAAACGACGACGTACTGGTTGTTATAGGGCTGGTAGTACGTCGTGCCGCACTGGTAGAGAGACGCCCCTTCAATCACCACGGTGTAACAGTTGGCGGGCAGGGTGGCGGCATAAATTGTCGATCGCCGAATGACACGGCGGGTAGTCCGCCGGGCGGCTCCCGCGACGCTGACGGGGGTGGCCGGGCGACCGACGATCGCGGCGGCTGGGGGCATGATGACGCCACGGCTAAAGACGCCATCGACGATCGCCCCGGTGGCTAACAGCGTTAATGTGGCGATCGCCACTCGATTGATCATTGGTTGATTCATGATTGAGCCTCTTCGGTGGATGTGAAATCTTCGAGTTCGCTAGGCGGCAGCGCCTCTAACTGCGTCGCCCCCGTCGGGGCGGTAAAGGTAAAGCGGGCATCGCCAATTTGCGGGCTGGTGTCCCAGTCGCGTAGGCGAATTTCGTACTGGGGGGCACCCGTCAACCACTTGGTGGTGATGACGTACTTCATGGGCAGGGGCACGTCCCCGGTTTGCACCCATAACTGCCAGTCCACCTCGGCCTCGCGAAACGCCAGGTGGTGAACTTCGACCCCATTAATGTAGGCGGTGCCTACGTAGGTGCTGCTCTCCACCCCCTCGGACAACACCGCATAAGGGTCGGCAAACAGCAGGTCAGCCCCCGGAAAGGGCAGCCCCGTCTCGGCTTCCACAGCGAGAATGGCGTCGTCCACGGTGCCCGTTAACGCCTGCTGGGCGTAGGCATTGATCCGCCGCCCCAATAGGGTGATCTGGCTACCGTCAAAGAAAAGCTCGGCATCGGCCACCGCCCCTCGCCGCTCAAGGTACAGTCCACTGGGGCGCTGCATGACCAGACTGGCGTAGCTGCTAAATTGCAGCTTTTGCCCGGTGCTGGCCACCACTTCAAAGTCAATGTCGGCGTTGACGCTAAAGGCCTCTGTCGCCGCCAGATAGTCAGACATAAATTGCAGGACCTCGGTGGCGTTGGGGTCGAGGTCTTGGGCCTGGGCAGGGGCACGCGCGATCGCCCCCATCCCCAAGGTCACACCGAGGGCGATCGCGCCCGCACTGATTGGTTTTAGAAGGTGATTGTTGTTCATCGTTTTTCTCATTCAACAAAGGTTATTGGGGGGGTAGCTCCCTGGGTTCTCAAAGAACCCAGGGAGCTGTTCTAGGTCCAGGGGGTTACCACAGGTGGTACCCACCGCCCATCCAGGGCCTCAACCTGGGGGGCATAGAGGCGCAGGGTGAGATTGAGCGGCCCGCTGCTGGGTGCAGGCAACCAGTTAGCAGCCAGCTCTGGGCTAGGGCAGTGGGGCTGGATATAGAGATCGAGTGCGCCGTCGGCATGGTAGGTGAGGGGTGAGCGATCGCCGTTGACCGGTCTGCGCCCATCGCCCACCGCATACCGTTCCAGCGCGTTTGGCACCGGTAACCCGTCGCCGTCGTAGAGGGTAATCGACCAACGGGCCTGCACCGGGGGCAGCGCCCCCGCCGCAAAATGCAGGCGATAGGGTTGGCCGCCCACAATGGCTTCCCCGTGGGCATCGGCAACGCTCTGAAAAGAAACGGCATCCTCGGGCGGGTTAGCCCCCAGGTTGGTCATGGCGACGGTGGCCCGCTGTAGGTAGGCGTTGCCGTAGACGCCCAGGGTATCGGGGGGCATCTGCCAGCCATTGACGACCCGCCCCAGGGTGGCAGATTGGGCCTGGATGGCGGCGATCGCATCCGTGGGCACCGACTGTAAACCCTCGCGCACTGCCGGGTCGAGCGACCCTGGGTGAAAGGGATACCCTGGCATCAGCCCCAGGCGTTTAAACCGCGCCAGTTGCGACCAGTCGGTGGGGTGAGGCGGGTGCTGAGCCATTAGCACTGCGCCGTAAGCCAAAAACTTCTCTACTGGCATGGTGTTCACCTGGTACAGCGGCGGGGTCTGCATATCCACTAACGGGTCAGGCCGAAAGGCGATGGAGTGGGGTTCCTGCCCCCACTGAGAGAGGGGCGTGATCTGATAGCCATCCTGCAAGGCATAAACAGCGGGGTAGTCGGCGGGGCCGTGGGTTTGGATGCCGCCCAAAATCCACACGATGGGGGTGGGGGCATCAATGCGATCGACGCCCTCGGCCAGGCTGCCCTGCCAGCCAGGAGGCACCACGGCCCAGTGCCTCGCCCCCGCCCCGCAGGTGCGCTGACCGGGGACGGCAAACACATCGCTCCACATGTCGAGCATGGGCAGTCGGTAGTCGCGATCGCCCGTATCCGGGGCCGACACCACCATCGGCTCTACCAAGAGATTCAGCCAGGCGCTGGAGTAGAGCAGGTCAAAGTTCGGTTTTACGACTGTCCGCACCTCCTTCGACGAAAAGGCCCGCCGGTGAGCGAAGGCATTGGCGGGGCCAAGGCCAGGACGCTGTCCAGGGGCTACATTGGTGGTGACCTTACGGGTTACATTCATCAAGATCAGTGGATAAAGATAGAGGTAGGCCTCTAAGCAAATGGTGTAGACCTCAGCCTCGGTCAGGGTTGTCGGGGGCATGGTTGGCCGTCCAGAAAATCGGTCTGTAAGGCTTAGTTGAATGGCCGCCCGATGGCTTGAAGCCACCGGGCGGCTGGAGGCAAGTCGCTACTGCCGCGCCATCGCTACCCGCAGCCGTTCCTCTGGCGTGATCAGGTGGTCGTGGTCGTCTTTGCCCACGTCGAGCTGCACCCATTGGATTTTGCCAGTAAACTTGCTGGTGTGGGCGCTGTAATCGGGGGTGACGGGCGTACCGGATTCGTAGCCGATATCGGTGGTCTCATCCGCTGAGAAAATCATCGGCTGGGTGGCCTCTACCCGCCCAGTGCCGACGGATTGGCCATCGTAGTAGAGGGTGACATTGCCGCCCTTGGCCAACCCGCCGCCGTCGTAGGCAAACTCCATCCGCACCTGGTGCTTACCCTGGGGAATGGGATCTGTCGCTTCGGCGTAAAACTCCTGGATGCCCAGCACGTTGTAGGCGAACTTAAGCTTGCCGTCCTTGGCGTAGACGCTCCAGCCGCCAAATTTACCGCCCTGGGCGATGATCACCCCGCTGGCCGGTTTGTCCTTCAGCTCAATCTCCGCCGTAATCGAGAACGACTTATTTTTGATATTGACGACGCTGTTTTCTGACAGCCGCCCCATACCGGCAAAAAAGAGTTGCGAGTTCCCCTTCACCAGGGTCGGACGACCAGCGATATCGGGGTTAACCCGTTCTGCCTGGCGATCGTCCAAAGGCAGAACGTTGTACTTCACCGCTTCAATCAGAAACTGACGCTGGAGTTCAAGCAGTTTCTCGGGCATTTCCTGGGCCAGATTGTGCATCTGGGTCCAGTCTTTGCTGCCGTCGTACAGTTCCCATACGTCTTCGTCAAAGGGCAGCATGGTATAACCAACCATCTGCCAAGGGATCCGGTGCTTAGTTACCGCACTCCAGCCTTTGTAGTAAATGCCTCGGTTGCCAAACATTTCAAAGTACTGGATGTCATGGCGTTCAGGCGCGGTCGCCTCGTTAAAGCTATAGACCATGCTGGTGCCCTCGTAGGGGCTTTGCAGCACACCGTTAACCATCGTCGGTTCAGCAATGCCTGCTACCTCCAGCACCGTAGGCGCGACATCAATCACATGGCTGAACTGGTGCCGCAATCCACCCTTTTCTTCAATCGCCTTGGGATAGCGGACAATGGTGCCGTTGCGGGTGCCGCCCCAGTGGGACGCCACCTGCTTGGTCCACTGGTAGGGGGCATCCATGGCCCAGGCCCAGCCCACCGCATAGTGACCGTAGGAATCGGGACCACCAAAGTCTTCCAGCTTCGACTGCATGAACTCTGGCGTTTCCAAGTCTGCCATGCCGTTGAAGTTGGCCATTTCGTTGAACGCGCCGTGGATGGTGCCCTCCGCCGATGCGCCATTGTCGCCAATGATCACGTAGATCAGGGTGTCGTCCAAAATTTCCAGGTCTTCTAGGGTCGAGATCACCTGCCCAACGGCGTAGTCGGTATGCTCTAGGAAGGCCGCGTAGACCTCCATTTGCCGCTCCAGCACCGGCTTATAGGCGGCATCCATCTCATCCCAGGCCGGAATTTCGGCATGGCGTGGGGTGAGTTCGGCATTGGGGCCGATCACGCCTAGTTCTTTCTGTTTGGCAAAGGTAATCTCTCGCTGGCGATCCCAGCCGTGGCTGAACTGACCCTTGTATTTATCGACCCATTCCTTAGGAACATGGTGTGGCGCGTGGGTGGCACCAGGGGCAAAGTACATAAAGAAGGGTTTGTCGGGCATTAGGGCTTTTTGCTGACTGATCCAGCTGACGGCCTTTTCAGCCAAGTCCTCCGTCAGGTGGTAGCCTTCCTCAAAGGTGGCGGGGGGCTCAATGGGGGTGGTACCTTCATACAACGCCGGGTCCCACTGGTTATTTTCGCCGCCAATGAAGCCGTAGAAGTATTCAAAGCCGCCACCACCACTGGGCCAGGCATCAAACGGCCCCATCGGGCTGCTCTGCCATACCGGCACTTCGTGGCATTTGCCCAGCATGGCAGTGGAGTAGCCGTTTAGCTTCAGGGTCAGCGGCAAGGGTGCTTTCGTATTAGGTCGTACGGAACATTGCCCAGGGGCAGCCGTAGCCGTTTCAGTGATGTTGCCCATGCCTACGGAGTGGTGGTTGCGTCCGGTGAGTAGGGCTTGGCGGGTGGGGGCACAGAGGGCTGTGGTGTGAAAGCGGGTGTACTTTAGCCCTTGCCCAGCCAGTTTCTCAAAGGTGGGGGTGTGGCAGGGGCCACCAAAGGCGCTAGAGGCCCCAAAGCCCACGTCGTCCAGCAGTACCACCAGCACGTTGGGGGCACCCGCTGGGGGCCGTAGGTCTCGAATGGGAGGATATTGGGTATCGGGGTCTTTGGCATCGTAGGTGGTGATACCAAACTGGGTCTGGTCGGGAATGGGAAGAATTTGTCGTTGAACGTCTGCCATGGTTAAACTCCGTAGATTTAAAGATCGTTTTTGTTGAGGTAAATACCCTTGTCTTACGCGGGTAGGCGCTGCCCACCCTGCAGTTGCAGTGCTGCCCCGATTGCCAGTGCCGATTAAAAGCGGAACCCGAAATTCAAGTAGGGACCATTTTGATCAACGTTGAGGTCAACTTCGCTTGAGCCTGAGTCGTAGTCGAGGAAGCCAAAGCGATACCCCAGCCCCACGGAAGTGTTGCCGGAAAACATCCAGTTAACGCCGCCCAGCACCCCATATTGCGTCAGTCCACCGATGCCAAATCCCGAGACGGAACCCGATAGGACGACCGCTAATTCCGGGGTGGCATTCCACCGAAATCTTCCTCCCAGCAGCGGCGAGACTACGGTCTTACTGGTTGTAAACTCGCCCTCTCCCCCCAGATTGGTGCTCAGATCCAGTTGCGTATTCAGGCTGGTGACATTGAGCCCCCCCAGCACATCAAACACAAAAGGCCCCAGGTCATACTCGGTATTTAGCCCTTGGGGATTGGCGCGGGCCGGGTCATAAAAGCGATAGCTGGCAGCCAGATCTACATTCCAGACCTGGGTGTCTAAGGAGGCATTCAACTCGGTGGGCACAAAGTTGGCGAAGCCAGGACGGCGCACGGAGCGATTTAACGTGTCGTCACTGGTGAGGGAAAGGTAGTCGATATTAGCCAGCACGCCCAGGGTGTAGTCCGGTGTCCAGGCTTCGAACCCGCCCAAAAATGCGAAGTTTAAGCTGTTTTCTAGCGAGGAGCGAATTTGGGTTGGCGTAAAGTCAAAATCTCGAGACCCCGCCAAATTGCCGGAAAAATCATTACGAAAATCTTCTGACCCTTCGTAGTTCGCTGACCCTGAAATCGATAACGGCACATAGACATAGGGCACCAGCAAAAAATGCCACTGGTCTGACTGGGGCGGGGTCGCCGCTTGGGCGATGTTGGCAGGCTGGACGAGAGGGGCCGAGATGACATCCGCCACCGTCGGGATCGACCCCACCGGCTGTAGATCGTCGCTGTTGGTAGAGGCCGTTAGTAACAGCGCCTCAGCTTGGGCATTGTCGCTGGGGTCAGGACTCGCGTTAACCGTGGCGTTAATCGGCTCAACAACGGTGATGTCAGGAGACTGCTGGCTGGCGTCGGGGGCGATCGCATCTGATACGACTGCTTCCGGCCCCCGATCTTCTGGCCCCTCCTTTGCCGGCAAACCTTCTAGCTCCCCTTTTGGTAGCGGCTCCACGCTCGTGAGCGTAGAGGGGGGGCTATCGGTCTCGGCTAGCGGGGTGGGGGTATTGGCCCTCGCCTGGGTGGGCAGCAGCGCGATCGCCACGGTAGCCCCCAGGCTAACAAGTTTGATTTTGGAGTTCATGACAGGATTGGGGTTCCGCCCTTAAAACAGTTGAGTGTGGCTGATTTGGCCGCTGTGGTTGATGCAAAGGTCAAGCTCTTCGCTGCCGCGATTGAGTCCCCCTGGCCAGGGGGTGGCAAAGGCCATGTTTACCGTTGCTTGGTCAGGGGGGCCGATTTCCAGGTGCCGTCCAGCGCCTCTGCCTTCGGCCAGTACAGACGCATATACATGGCGAATGGCCCCTGCGGCGCGGGCAGCCAGTTAGGCTCCTTGTCCTTGCCCGGAGATTCGTGCTGGATCAGCAGCGTCAAGCCGCCGTCCGCATCCATCACAAATTGCGGCAGCATGGGCGAGTTGAGCAGATAGCGATCGAGGGGATTAGCCACCAGCAGACTGGCGGGCAGTTCATACATGGTCAGCGACCAGAAGGCGTTGACCGGTGGCAACTCGCCCGGCGCAAAGCGCATGGTGTAGCGATTGGCTCCGCTCAGCGCCTGCCCTGCGGCATCGATGCGATAGATGGGGTACATCGCTTCCTGTTTTGAGTTACCCAAAATCCCGATGGTCCCCAACCAGCGATTCAAGTAGTTGTTCTTCATCGCTTCGCGCGTGCCGAAGCAGTCGCCCGACGTCAGGGTGCCCTTGTTCATCTGTTGCACCCCTCCAGCAAAGGCCGCAAAGGCGTCCGCTCGGCCCTGCTCGAAAGCTGTGGTCATGTCGGGGGTCAGTTGGCTGGGGTCAAAGGTCTTGCCCGCGCCGATGCCGATCTGGGCAAACCGTTCCATCAGTTCGGTTTCGGACGGGTGCGTCGGGCAAAACTGCAGCACGAAGTTCAGAATGTTGAAGAACTCCAGAGAGGTTTTCTGGGTCTCCGGCGTGAGCGGCTGGATGAAATCGATCGCCGGGGCCGGAGCAGGGGCCGACTCGCCGAGAAACTCTGAAAGCGGCTGCACCTTGTAGCCCGCCTGGACCTGCTTGACGTTCTCGATATCGCCGGGGTTGAACAGCTGCGTGCGATAGACGGCGAGCATCAGCTCCGTCTCGGAGCGCAGCACCTTTTCTACCCCTTTGGGCGTCTCACCCTGCCAATTTGGGCCAGCGATCGCAAAGCTGCCGCCATCGTTGCCAGTTGCCCTGGTACCGAGATAATCGAAATTGAAGGTATAGGCATCAGTCAGCATGACGCTGAAATAGCGGTCCTTTTCAATCTCCGGCAGAGTCAGCACGATGGGTTCTGCCCGCAAGTCCAGCCCCGCCCAAGAATAGGGCGTGTCCGAATTCGCCGTCTGAATCGCGGTATCGGCGGGCGTGAATACGCGAGGAATGTTTGTGATCTGGTTCCAAGGTGCCTTGAATTCAGGATTCTTAGAATCAACGAAATAGGCGTAGTTAATGCGGTAGAGATCCACCAATGGGAAGCCGTAAATATAGGCTTCCTTGGCGATCGCGCGGGCTTCCTCAGCGGTAAGGGGGCTCATAATCATGTTTTCCTGCTTGGTTAAATTACGTCGGTGATGGGCCAGCTAGCCATAGATTCGACATCCGATCGGCTAGATGAAATCGCCTATTGCACCTTCGTCATCGGGGGAGCTGCCCAGGTGCCGTCGATCGCCTCAGCCTTGGGCCAATAGAGCCGCATGACGACTAGAAACGGTCCCTTGGGTGCAGGAAGCCAATTAGCTTCCTGGTCTTTGCCGGGAGATTCATGCTGGAAGTAGAGCGTCAGCCCGCCGTCGCTATCCTTGACGAATTGCGACATCATCGGTGAGTTCACCACGTAACGGTTGATGGGGTTATCTACCATCAGTTGCGCCGGGTAGTCGTACATAGTCATGGACCAAAACGCATTGGCCGGTGGGTACTGATCCGGCAAGAAGCGCACTGTGTAGCAGTTGGCCCCGTCGAGCGCCTGCCCATCAGCATCACTAGCGTAAGCTGGGTACATGGCCTCCTCTTTGGAATTGCCATAGATGCCGTAAACGGCACCGGCCATCCGGTAGAGATAATTGTTCTTGAGAAATTCGCGCGTCCCAAAGAAACTGCCGGTGCTCACTGCGCCAGCATTGACCCGTTCTTGCAGGGCGGCGTGTTCGGCCCAGGCATCCGCCATGCCCTGTTCCAGTGCTGTCTTCACCTCGGGCGACAGGTTGGCAACGTCTACCGTTTTGCCAGCGCCCACGCCGATCTTGGCAAACCGTTCCATCAGTGCGGTTTCCGAGGGCACCGTGGGACAAAACTGCAGCACGAAGTTCAGGACGTTGAAGAACTCAAGCGAGGTTCTCTGCTCCGCAGGCGTGAGCGGCTTCATGAAGTCGATGGCTGGGGCTGGGGCTGGGGCGGCCTGACCCAGGTACGAAGACAGCGTCTGCACCTTGTAGCCCGCTTGCACCCGCTTGACATTGTCGATGTCACTGGGATTAAAAAGCTGTGTCCGATAGCCGGGGAATGCCAGTTCGGTCTCCGAGCGCAGCACCTTGTCGATGCCCTTGGGCGTCTCGCCTTGCCAATGAGGCCCGACGAGCAGGTATGTGCCCCCGCCGTTGCCGGTGGTGCGGGTGCCAATGTAGTCAAAGTTCTGCGTATAGTAGTCGATGAGCTGGACGCTGAAGTAGCGATCCTTTTCAATCGCCGCGACGGTGAGCACGAGCGGCTCCGCACGCAGATCGGCACCGACCATGGAGTAAAACGTGTCAGTGTTGGCCGTTTGAATTGCCTTGTCGGCGGGGGTGAAGAGCCGGGCGCTGTTCCATAGCTGGTTCCAGGGTGCTTTATATTCCCGGTTCGATGTATCCACAAAATAGGCGTACTGGATGCGGTAGTTATCGACGATGGGCTCACCGTAGATGTAGGCTTCCTTGGCGATCGCGCGGGCTTCATCAGCGGTACAGGTTGTCATGATCGGGGTCTTCTGTTGGTTGAATTACGTCGGTGATAAGCCAGCTAAGTTGTCTTTAGCTCGCCTGCTTTGTCTGCACTCTGAGTCACCGCTTTGGTCAGGGTGATTAGCCAGGTTTTTAGTTTTAGTTAAAGACCGCCGCCAAATGGGGGCATTATTTTTGAGCTGCAAGGCACCGCTCACCGGGTTGAGCGGCTCGCTTGACGTTGCGGTTAAAAGCCCGGCGCATCCTGGGGATGGGTAGGCTGGGGCAAACGCTTTTGGTAGAGGTGGGTGTAGATCTTGCTGGCAATGCCAGATACGATCGCATAAGCCGCAATGGTGACCAGCACCTCATGGGCCACGGTGGGAAAGTTGAGGGTGATCAGCGCCAGGGCCAGCCCGGCATTGCGCGAGGCGTTGGCCATCGCGATCGTTTGGCGAGTGACGGGGTCGCTGCCGCCCAGATAGTGACCGCTCAGCAGTCCCGCTGCCGCCATCAGCACCACCGCCAAAATGGGCAGCGGCCCCGCCTTTAACACCAGCGATAGCCCCATCGCCGCCACCAGCACCACCACAGCCACCAGCATGGCACTGCTAATGCGGTTCAACGGCTCGTTAAAATCGTCAGCCAGATCCGGCAACCAGTGGGCGATCGCGGCCCCCACCAGCAGCGGCAAACCCTGCACCAGCATCACCTGCTTAAACACCACCGCCAGCGGAGCCGCCGCCACCGTGGGGTACAGTGCTGAAATAATGCCAAACCATAGCGGCACCAGCACCATCGACAACAGCGCCATCGTCGCCTGAAAACTACCGGCCAGTTCCGCATCGCCTGCACCCTTCAGCATTTTGCGATAGGTTACCGGAGCCCCAGGGATAATCGCCATGGCCGCAATCCCCGCCCGCACCTCAAAGGTCAGGGGCAGCACCTGTACTACAGCCATGGCCGCCAACGGCACCACCACAAAGGCCGCAATCAAACACCGCAACAGCAGCGAGGGCCGTCGCCACAGGCGAGCCATGCCCCCAAACCCCAGCACCATGCCCATCGACAACATCACCGCAAATAACGTGATCTGGGCAAAGCTACTCAACAACTCTTTCAATTCCATCGGTTAACCTCCTCCTTAAAGGGGCTTTAAATGGGGGATTACCCAAGCAGCGGGCATCAATCAACTGGTCAAGAAAACTCTGCCAAAAATATTGCCGACATCGCATTCAGGGCTGAATTTCACTCAAACAGGCATTGAGCTTCAAGCCAAGCAAATCATTAAATCTTCCCGATTTCCTAATCAGTGCCTCAACCTGTATTTTGTGTTTTTCTAGCACCCCAAAAAATAAAAGCGACTTCTGGTTTTGGCTCAATCCTCCTTAAGAGCGCAGATAATAACACGAGTCAACTAAAACTGGTTAGCCCGTTATCAAACCGCAATCAATAACCGTCAAGCCTTTTCCTAAAGTGCTGATATTTTCGCCGATCCTTTCTCTCTCGCTGAAAAACGACCTTAGTTAAGAGTCTTGAACCAGGTGTAGACGCCTGACAACCCCTCACTTAGCTGGCAAATGCTGACCTGTCAAAAAGGATATTCTGTATCTTTACTTTATTAGTAATATCACTAGGATTCTTAACTTTCTGGTCATTTCGCGCCAAGAATACTAAGAATCTTGCAGTCCCTGATACACTGGCGTTTGCAAGCATCTTTTCAGACTACAGCAACCGTCCTTTAGCCCTCGTGGCTGCGTAATTTTCATGAAAACAATTCCTCTGGTGAGGGTCAGTCAAGTCTTGCCGGTTGTTGACTTTCTTAACCAAATTGGCTCCCCCACCGATCGCCTTCTAGAGCAAGTGAGCCTGACCCCAGCCGCCTTAGACTACCCAGAGCATCTCCTGTCGATTTATCAGGGGTCAACCCTGATGGAAAACGCCGCTAACCGAGAAGGGTTGCAAACTCTCGGTTTTTTAATTGGCCGAAAGACCCAACTGCACACGTTTGGTACCCTCGGCAAAATCCTCAACAACTGCCTGACCCTATTTGATCTGCTCACGACCATGGAGCAGCTCGTACGTCTGGACAACTCGGGTGAACATGTGAGCTTTCGGTGGGAACATGACTCAATCTGGTGGCAATTTCACTATGATTGCCTGGCCCATGGGAGCAACCTGCAAACCATTCTCTACGGTTTAGGCATTTACCTCACTGCTTTTCGCGTAGCGTTAGGGCCAGCCTGGCGACCCACCGAGATTCACCTAGAGGGGCCACTCTGTCGATCGCTCCTGGCGATGGACGACTTTGCCGGTACCACCATTCACGGCATGAGTTCCTGTAACGCCATCAAAATTCCTCGGGCCGCCCTCAGTTTGCCCTACAACTCCCTGTCCACAGGCGATGATTTCAACCTCCATCCAGCCTACGCAGGGTTTCAGCAAACTGCCCCCGCCAGCACCTTCTGCGACTCGCTGCAGCAACTTGTGCAGGCGCTCTTGCTCTACGGCTGCCCCAACATTGATCTGGTGGCGGCGGCCTCGGGGCTGAGCGTGCGCAGTCTACAGCGGCACCTAGCCGAGGCGGGGCTGACCTACTCCAAACTGATCGATCAGGTCCGGTTTAACCGGGCGGTAGTGCTGCTGCAACAGCCCGATGCCAAACTGCTTGAGGTTGCCCTTGAGCTGGGCTACACCGACCCCGCCAACTTTGCCCGCGCTTTTAGGCGCTGGGCCGGGGTCTCGCCCCGCGAGTATCGACTCCTGCACGGATAGGCGATATCAGGTTACCTAAAGGCCTAGAAAACTGGCTTCACGTCCTTCTGCGTTGAGACGATAAGGCTATCGCAGAGTCAGGTTTTTGGCTCGCTTGCTTAGGGCCTGTCATCAACATGAGGTACGGTCAACTATATACAAGAGTCAAATAGCTTAAAAAAATAATCAAATTTTGCTATAAACATCCAATACCTTTAACAGATAAGATTGCAAAGCATTAAAGAAATTCATTCAGTGCTGCGCCCGCTCAAAGATTGTCGATGTCGTCTCCCTCGCCCTCTTGCAGGTCGCGCACGGCGGCGTCTAGCTCCATCTCCAGTTGCTCAGCGGTGGGTAGGCTGGGCGGCAGCTCGTTGCGCAGCTTGTAGGTCGAGACGCCGATTGGGTTTTCCATCATATCGAGGGCAAACTCAACGATGGTGTGCTTCTTTGAGCGACACAGCACGATACCGATGGTGGGGTTGTCGCGATCGCCACACAGCAGATGGTTCACCGCCTTCACGTAGAAGTTCATTTTGCCCGCATATTCTGGCTTGAATTCTGTCGTCTTGAGGTCAATGACCACATAGCAGTGGAGTTTGATGTGGTAAAACAGCAAGTCGATAAAGAACTCGTCCCCCTCCAGCTCTAACCGGTATTGACTGCCTACAAAGGCAAAGCCCACCCCTAGTTCTAGTAGGAACTCACGGATGCGATCAACGAGCGGCCGTTCTAAATCGCGTTCCTGGACTGCCTTGTCTAGCGTGAGAAATTCAAAATGATAGGGGTCTTTGAGCAGTTGGCGCTGCAAGTCTGACTGCTCTGGCGGCAGGGTCTTCTCAAAGTTGGTGACTGCGTCCCCCTGCCGTCGGAACAGGTGGGTTTCGATTTGCATGACCAGAATGTCCCGGCTCCAGCTATTTTCTAGCGCCTGCTGGCCATACCAGAGGCGCTCTTCCTCGTCCTTCAGCTTTTCGATTAAGGCGATATTGTGTCGCCAGGGCATATTGTCCAACGCTGCGTTGGACAATATGCTCATCGGGCCAGGCTTCGGCAAAGGCCCGCATGTACATGGGGTATGGTACCGATTCGTGTAAAAATGGGCCACATCTCCTGAAAGTCTTTCAGAGATGTGCTTTCAGCCGCTAAAAATAGTCCATTTCAGGATTCATGGAGAACGTTTAGTGGTGATCGGCACCGCATAATTGATCACTGGTGGCTGCCGTTCGAGATCCAGGTGATAAAGCCCCAAGCGATTAACATGCTGAGTGAGATAAGGGCTTAATTCGGCCAGCGCTTCGGCTTCCAACTCATAGCCTTGCTGATTCAGCTCATGGAGAATGCGCGTTAGCTCAAAGACGTTGTAGAAGATCAGCGTATTAGCGACCAGGTGGTTGTACTGAATGCGCTTGCGCTGCTCATCGCGACTGTTGGTGGCTAGTGTGCCCTCACCCCCGAAGGCCAGCCACTGCACGAACGCATTGAACGCCTCACTCTTGTTGGTGGCAGCCTGAATGGTAGAGCGAAGGTCAGCATCATTGATGTACTGCAGCAGGAACCCCGTACGGACAGCGCAACCCAATTCATAAACGCTTGATAGAGCTTGTTTTTACGGCTATTGGCCCCCAACTTACGCAGAATCGTGGAGGCATTGATGTGCCCGCATTTAATCGAGATCGCCACCCGCAACATATCAGGCAAATGGGTTTCAATTAAGGCCCAATTGATGGTGTCAGAAAAGAGTCCATCCAGATGTTGATAGCGCACCTCTCGGGTCGGACGGTAAAACGTCAGCGCTTGCCAGTTGCGGATGCGCGGCATCAAGGTGATGCCCAATAGATAGGCCAGGGCAAAGACCGTTGCACTCTGAGCCTGAGTATCGCCATGTAGAGTATCCAGCTGGATGTCTGACTCATTTTTCAACAGACCATCCAGGATGAATACCGCTTCCCAGACCCCACAGGGAATGAAGTGACTGAACAGAGCAATGTAAGTATCAGAGACGTGGTAGTAGCCCCCCCACCATAGCCGCCATAGCGGATGTGATACTCCGCCAGGAGATTGTTCTCGTAGATATCCCACTTGGTGCCATCGACTGATGCTCGCTCACCGGTGCCCCAAAACTTGGGAAGAGCAAAGCGATTGTAGGCGTTGATGAGGTCACCAATCGCGGTTTGTAGTGTCGCTTCCGTGATGTGCCGCTGATTCACCCAGGCTAACTGTTTGCGGTCCACCGTTCTCAACGCGCGAGCCGTCTGGCTGGGGCCAATGTTGCAGCCATAGCAAAAGGTCGTGGCCAGATAGCGCTCTACTGGGCTTTCTAGTTTCGCTTCATGCCCGGAGATGGGGCCAAAGTGATGCGTCCAATGTAGCCAAGCTTCGGTATCGGTCAGAACATCGAGGAGATGGACCGGGGTGAGCCGTTCGGCGACCAGGGCTTCAAGCTGAGTCAGACCGGCAGGACGTTGACGCGGTGGCCGTCGAATCGTTAACCGTTCGTCTTTCCAGACCACTTGAGTGTTCGTCGGAAAAGCCTCATCCGTTGCCGTTGCGGTCGCTGCTAACCACTGTTGCACATGGCGAACGAAGGCCGTCGGTTCCACGGGCAAATTCACCTGCTGACCATAGGCCTCGATCTGTGCGTCATATTCTTCCCAGGTCACCAACTGGTTGTAATAGTCGCCGTATTCGGCACTCCCGGCGATGTAGAGATCGCCCGATTGCAGTTCCAACAGGATCTGGGAGAAGACACAAATCTCGAACTGCTGGCGGTGCAATTGCGCTGGCGGTTCCGAGCGTTGTGAGGGGGATTGTCCCGTCACGAGTTTCCACCATTTCGACGGAATCCAAGACCAATCCATGGGCCATGATGTGGTGTCTGAATCGTCAGACCCGGTTGTCGGCACCTCCAACCAGGTGCTGCGGGTCGTGCGATGTTGACGAATCAAGTGAATCGCCGCCTCCAGTTGCTGATCCTGAGTGCTGGAATGGAGCGGTACGACGTCGAGGAAACGGAATAAGGTGGCGCGATGACTTTTATAAAAACGTTGTAGGAACGGCAGGTAGTTATTGTCGGCATAAGCCATATGGGCATCGCAGTGTTCTAGTAAGGTCTCCGCTTGAGGGCCTAAGACAGTTTCGATACCCGCCAATCGGTCTGCTATAGAACCTTCCTGTTGGTAAGCGACGATGACCTCCCGCAACGTCGTCACCAGGGTATCGGTGCGCTTTTGGGTTTCTTGGCGATATTGCCCCAGGGCCTCGCGAGCGTTGTGGTGTATCTTTCGCAGCCGTTTGATCAACATCTCGGCCAAATCATCGAGGGTGCGCGCATATTGCACCGACAAGAGGGCTGCCGCGAGGGTGTACCGCTTGTGAGGAGCCATTTCCCGCATCTGGTTAGCACTCAAGGTTTGGGCTTCCGCCGCAAACTGGTTTAGCTTCACCCATGGCAGAGCTTTCAGGGCATGAGGGGCGATCTGCCAATTCTGTAGCCAGTGGAGTCGTTCTACCAGGACGTTCAGGTGGCTCAGCGTCGGCTTGCCCGGTTCTTGCTTCAACCGATTCCACAGCGTGGTGGTGTGCTCCGCTTCCCAGATGAAGAGCCGATTCACTTTCAAAGAGTCATCGGTGCTCAGGGCCGCCAAGACTTGCTGGTAAAACCCTTGCGTCACCACTGTCCGTACCTGAAAAGCAGCGCGCTGCAAGGTGCTGAAGGCGGGCAATTCAAACTTCGCTTTGACCAGTTCTTCAATGGCGACGTTAATCAAGTCAGCCAGGTCGTGTTTAGTCTGAGCGGCGGTCGTCATCGTCTCCACCATGACGACTTGGGCCGCACCCCCATAAGCCGTCACGCCCAGGTAGTCCCGAATCACTTGGAGATGACGGCGACGACTACCGGAGCGGTCATAGTTTTCCAGGGCTGCCGCCGAGACAGAGACTGCCACTGTGGTGCTGATGTGCCGAATAATGCTCGCTGGGATATCCTTCATCAGTACTGGGTAACCCAGTCGCTGAAAGGTTTTCAAGAGGAGCAGGAAGGTGACTTTAGTGACTCGACTACGGGTTATCCCTGCGGCTAACCCGACTTCTTCCCCGGAAGGTGTGTAGACGGTCGTCAATGCTTTAGCGGTGAGCTGATGTTTCAGCCGCGGGTAAGCGGTATCCTGAATGCGGGTCATGGTCTGGTTGCTGCGCAGATTGCCAAACCAGCATGTAAGATAGTGACTCTTCTGTCGTCAGAGTTGATTGATAAGTGCGAGTGATGGTTGAAAGGGGCGCTAATAGTTGCCCGGCACGCAACTATTCCACGCCAGCATCAGGGGTAGAACCTTAAATTTTTGACCGAAGAATTTCCTGAGCGCGATCTGCTTCAAAATTTAGGCCAATACTGGTCCAAAGGGTCGATCAAGCTGATTTCGCTAGATAAGGCCAACTGATACTTCCGGTGGGTGGGTCGCTCCGCAAACAACAGCTATGAAGGTAGGGGTGGCGCGGCCAGATGAGGCGGAAATGAACGTGCCGGACTGAAGAAATTGACTAAATCGAAGCTTGAAACACTTGATATACA
>NZ_JACSWC010000328.1 GCF_016888165.1 Halomicronema sp. CCY15110
ACTCTCGATACTGGTAGGTTGAGCGAAGTCGAAACCGGATTGAACGGGTACTTTATTTAGTTGCAGATCCCTAGGCGCGGGATTCTCCGCCGTGTGAGCATTGCCGTGGTACAGCAGTTGACGTGATGTGGCCTGGCCGTTGTGATCTGTAGTGCGGTGATCAATCAGAATTGCCAGTGAAGGAAGCGAGGAAAACACTATGAAAGTTGGCATCATCGGGACTGGACTCATGGGCGCACCCATGGCGCTGACGCTACAGGCAGCGGGGCATACCGTCATGGCCTACAATCGCTCGGCGGATAAGGTGCAGCCCTTGACTGCCCAGGGGGTGGAAAGTGCGGCTACCCCGACTGCCGTACTCGCGGCCTGCGACTGCACCATTTTGATGCTGGCGGATGCCACGGCGATCGCGGCCACCCTCTTCACCCCAGATACCCAGGCGGCGCTAGCAAACCACACGATCATACAAATGGGCACCATTGCGCCGGAACAGAGTCGCGATCTCCACGCCCAGGTCACAGCCGCCCAGGGACAGTACCTCGAAGCACCGGTGCTGGGCAGCATTCCCCAAGCCCAGGACGGTAGCTTGATCGTGATGGTGGGCAGTACGTTGGCGGAATTTGATCAGTGGCAGCCCGTCTTTCATGCCCTCGGTGAACAGGTGTTGCACATTGGCCCGGTGGGCGCAGGGGCGGCGGTGAAGCTAGCGATGAACCAACTGATTGGCTCCCTCACCACGGCCTTTGCCCTGAGCCTGGCCCTCGTGCAGCGCGAACAGATTCCGGTGGAAACCTTTATGGACATTGTGCGGAAGAGTGCCCTGTATGCCCCGACCTTTGATAAAAAGTTGAGCCGGATGTGCGATCGCGACTTCAGTAATCCCAACTTCCCGACCAAACATTTGCTCAAAGACATGCGCCTGTTTGCCCAGGCGGCTGAGTCAGCAGGGCTGGAACCGGCCCTGGCCGATACGGTCGCGACGGTGGTGCAGCAAGCGATCGCCCAAGGACTCGCCGACGCCGACTACTCCGCCCTTTATGCTGCGGTCAATCCAGAGCGTTAACCCAGCTGTGGTGAGGTGCCAGGTGGCCCCCATCTGTGGGTGCCTCTGCGCCCCCTTTCCCCAGGGGCCTCCCGTGACTCAGCAAAACCTGAGGGCACCGAACTTTTTCACCCCAGGCACGTCTACACCTTTATAAAACTTGGGGATCTGTCGGAAAACTTCCGCGCTAAACTGCAAACCCCATAACGATGATCAGGCGATCAGGAGGTTGTGATGCTGACTCGGACAATGAGTGTACTCCCACTGTTGGTGACCCCGTTACTCCCCTTGGCCCTGCCACTCACAGCGCGGGCGCAAACGTCCACCGTGCAGACGATGAATCAACTGCGGGTGGTGACACAAACCGATGAAACGCTGTATTTCAATCCTGATACGGCCTATGAATTGCCCTTGGTCGTCGAGTCCGCGACCACCCTCAACGGTCGTCAACTGCCAGCGGGTACGGTAATTGAGGGTCGGCTCGACCCAGTTTCCGGGGGGTTGCAGTACACCGCCACGGGCATTGCTGCCGGGGGCTTGGTAGAGTCCTTTGCTGCCGTGTCGGAGTTGTTGCCTGATGTGAAGGATCCGCGGGAAACGTCGGGGGGCTCGATCGCCACTGATGCCGCGATTGGGGCCGCTGGTGGAGCCGTTCTCGGAGCGGTCATCGGGGATGGCGTGAGCTGGTGGGAAATTTTGGGCGGGGCCGCCGCCGGAGTGGCCGTCGGCAATGTCACTGCCCAGCGCGTGGTCATTGTGGAACCCGACGTTCCCATTGTGCTGACCGTGCCCTCCCCGCGTTAACCCGCCGCTTCGGCCCCTCCTACTCCATCGATACTTCAAGCCGCTTGCCGGGGCGCTCCGTAGCGACCCGGCAAGCGGTTTTAGGGTGAGATGCCGATGGCGTTGAGCCAGGGGGGGCGAGCCCGATCGCGATCGGAACAAAATTTTTGCGTAAAAGCGTTGCAGATGCTCACCCTTGAGCTATTTTATGGAAGCCAGTGGCAACATCTTGGCCAGTCGGTGACAAAATAACTTGCTGACTGCGGTTGAGAGCGTTACTATGTCGCTGAATCTAGGGTAAACGGGCAAGCTGCTTCCCCTAACGGTAGTGTGCATGTTCGATGTGAGAGTGAATCTATGTCTGCGGCCTTAAAAACTGAACCGTTAGAACTGCGGCCCCGAGCCGCCCATCCGACCGCGGCTCGACCGCGCGAGCGCCGCCTCACCGTCGTCCCGACGACGCCAGCCTCGCCCCTGGTCTTTCCCCCTGCTGATCGCGCCCATCGGCCCCTGTGGCTCAAGCTCCTGTCCGTCGGGCAACGGACTTCCTTAGTGATGGCAGGCATGACCGTCGCGGCTGCTCTGTCCGCCTATGCGGTTACCGTCGATACGAACCGTCGCCTATCGGTGGCGACGACGGCTTTGGGGCAGTTGCAGGATCAGCAGCAACAGTTGGTTACCGCCAATGCGGTGTTTAAGAACCATCTGGCTCAGACCGCGCTGGCGGCGATGGATGACGGCACCCTGCATCCCAAAGATGTCATTTTTCTCAAAACGACAGAGCCGCTGCCCGCTGCGGCCCCAGCGGCCCCGATCGCCCCGGCCACCGCCGCGATCGCCCCAGATCGGCGCTTTTTCCCCAAGGGCTACTAGCCGCCCCTGCGCTTGAGGTTTGTCCATGGGCTCTTCCCGTACCGCTAGACGTCATCGTCGCCCGCCGCCGCGAACTGGACGACGGCCGTCATCTCAGTCACCAGTGCCCTTGTCGCGATCGCGACAAGGGCGCAAACAGGCCATGCGTCGGATTGTCTTAGTTTGGGGCTGTTTGCTGGTGGCTGTGCTGGCGTTAGCGGTACGCCTCGGCTATCTGCAATTGGTCCAGGGCGACGTTCTCAGCGACATGGCCCGGACCCAACAGGCCCGGCAGATCGACGTGAACGTGACCCGTCGCCCCATTGTCGATACCCAGGGCACCCCCCTGGCGGTCGATCGCCTGGTTTATACGCTGTACTGCCATCCAGCCTTGTTTCGGCAACCCATTGGCGTGGTGGCCCAAACCCTCTCACCCGTTTTGGATTTACCAGCCGCCGCTCTTGTTGAAGAGCTGAAGAGCCAGCAAACCGGCGTCCGCCTGGTGGATGATCTATCGGAGGATACGGCTCGCCGCATTCAACAGCTCCGTCTCGATGGTCTAGAGCTGATCCCCGCGCAGCAGCGCTTCTATCCCCAACAAGATCTGTTTTCGCAAATTGTCGGCTTCATTAACTTAGATGGTGAAGCCCAGACGGGATTAGAGGCCGAGTATCGCGATCGCCTTAAACTACCTGCTCCCAAGCTACCCACCGTCGTGGGACCCACCTTGCCGGTGTCGAGCTTGCCGACGGAATCGGCCCCGCAGCAAATGCAACTCACCCTGGATAGCCGACTGCAACGGGTCGCCCAAGAGGGACTCCGCCAAACCCTGCGGCAGTTTGCGGCCAAACGGGGTACGGTCATGGTGATGGATGTGCACACGGGAGCGCTGCGGGCGCTGGCGGTGGAACCGACGTTTGACCCTAATCGTTACTTTGATGCGGATTTGGCCTGGCTTAAAAACTGGGCCATCACCGACCTGTACGAACCGGGCTCGACCTTTAAGCCGATCAATATTGCGATCGCGCTGGAAGCGGGGGCGATCGCTCCTGACGACACCATTTATGACGAAGGGCAAATTGAAATTGGTGAATGGACCATTCAAAACTCCGACTATGAAGCGTCCGGTCGTAGCGGCACCTTGAGTATTACCGAAGTGTTGAAATATTCCAGCAACTTGGGCATGGTGCACATCATGGAGCAGATGCCAGCGGCGGACTTTTATCGCTGGTTCGAAAAGCTGGAACTCGATCAGCCCACGGGCATTGGGCTACCGGCTGAAAATGCCGGCCCCCTGAAAGATCGCAATCAGTTCGTCAATAGTTATGTGGATGCCGCCACGGCGGCCTTTGGACAAGGCATCGTGCTCACACCGATCAAACTGCTGCAACTGCAAGCCGCCCTGGCCAATGGCGGCTATTTGGTGACGCCCACCGTCGTTGAAGGCATGATTGATGATCAGGGCAACCGCACCTGGCAGCCCACCCCGCAAACGCCCAAGCGCGTGTTTTCGGCGGAGACGACTGCAACGGTGCTCAAGATGATGGAAGCGGTGGTGGCCGATGGGACGGGCAAACCGGCCCAGATTCCGGGTTATCGCATTGCGGGAAAAACCGGGACAGCGCAAAAGGTGAATGAGTTTGGGGAGTATGGGGCTGGCCGCATCACGAGCTTTGTGAGTTTGTTGCCAGTTGAGCAACCGCGATTCGTCGTCTTAGCCGTGATTGATGAGCCCGCTGGGGATGATGCCTATGGCTCCACCGTGGCCGCCCCCCTGGTGAAAACGGTGATGGAATCGCTGGTGGTGTTGGAAGGGGTGCCGCCTTCGGCTCCGCAGGCACTGAACGGCGTGCTGTCCCCGGATTAAGGCCCTGGTACCCGGTGGCTGATTGCAACACGTCCGTAGGGGCGTACGGCCGTGCGCCCCTACACCCTCTCAAGGTTGCGAGATTGCTTCAGACGACGATGAACCGTACTGGAGACTAGTGCTGGGCGGTAAGTGATCGGCGGCGTCGCCTGTCCAGGGGGCGAAGGGGGAAGCCTCGGCGGCACGGGCTCAGTTCACAGTGCATCGACCCATTGGCAAATGCGATCGCCCAACGCTTCCACCTCGGTTTCCAAGGTGAAATAGTGGACGCAGGCCCGCACACAGTGGGGATGCAGCAGGATGCGCAGCAGGGTATGTTCCGCTTCCAGGTCTTTGACGAGCTGGGTGTGGGCGGCGGGATGCGGCTGACCGTCCGCCCACAAAATTTCAAATGAGATCAGGCCCGACTCCGGCGTCGTCGCCATTACCGGACGGATTTTGGGGTGAGCTTGCAATCGTTCCCACAGAGTGCGGCTGAGCGCGCCAATCCGCTGCCAGCGATCGCTAGTCGTCCCCCACTGCTGATGTAAGTCCAGAGCCGCTTGTAAGCCCGCCATCAGCGGATAGTCCGATGTCGCGACTTCGTAGCGCTGGCCGGTGGGCTGCCAGCCCGTGGGATTCGCCTGGGCGTCGGTAGTGATGCTGCGCCAGCCAATAAAGGTGGGGGCGATCGCCTCCCTAACTTCTGGTCGCACATACAGTCCCCCCAGGCCCGCTGGCCCACAGCACCATTTGTGCCCCGTAAAGGCGTAAAAATCGACCTCAGTGGCGGTGAGGTCGAGGGGCATCATGCCCACCGACTGAGCCGCATCCACCAAGATCCATACCGGATTGGGGGTGTGGGCGTGGCACAAGCGGACAATTTCGGTCAGCGGCAACAGTTGCCCCGTATTCCACAAAATATGGCTGACCACGAGCATCCGGGTGCGAGGTTGGAGCGCCGCCTCAATCACCGCTACGGGATCACCGCCCTGGGCCGTCGCCAAGATTGGACACACATCCACCGCCACCTGAAAGCGCCGACTGACTTCCTGCACGGCGGCAATCACGCCGGGATGTTCGCAATCGGTCAGCAGAATGCGATCGCCCGGCTGCCAACCCACCCCCCAGAGCGGGATATTGCAGCCCACCGTCACATCTTCCGTCAGGGTCATGGCCTCCACGGGCACCGTCAACAAGTCTGCTAACGTTTGCCGCATCGCCATCGCCGACTGCTGAATCCACTGGTTAATGCGCCCTGAAAACGGCCCTTCAGTTTGTAGCGTCAGGTGCGCGTCTGTGATGGCGGTGAGGGCGCGTTGCGGCATCGGCCCCTGCCCCCCAAAGTTGAAATAGTGCTTGTTGGCCAGGGCCGGAAACTCGGCGCGGAGGGTCGGCAAGCGGGCGGTCAGGTCGGAGGAGGCGCTCAACACCATGATGCTCAGAAGAATCGACCTGTTTACTCTACCAGGCGAATTTGTCTCCCTTCGGGACGGCAATCGCTCCCGTCCTGCTGCCCCCTGGTGTATCTGCTCAAGTCACCGAGGAAACAAAAATCGCAGTTGGGTAGCTGAAGTAAGTCTGATCCCCCCTTGGCGATTCCCGGAATCGGCGCGCCCATGGGTTGGGTGGGCTGCCCACCCCCACCGACCGGGCCACACAGGGAGGACTGGGTGACGGTACCGCTGAGAGTGTCGAGAATCCGTCCAGCCGCCGCCGGAAAATTTTGTCCGCTTTGAAACCGGGGCGATCGCCCGCAGCAAACCCATAATGCGGTATAACTGTCAATAGGCTACATTCAGCATTTTTCGTAAAGCGAAACGCTGAAATCTGGCCATTTATTTAGTTCTGCGCAGTTCCGGTGTTGTGATGGTGGTGTTGGAACGATTTGATCGCCAAACCGTTGATCTGCGGCCTTGTCAGGTCGTGATGATGGTGTGCGGGCAATCGAGTCGTTGGTGGCGTCTCCCTGAGCCCCGGCTGCAGTGCTTGCAACCGTCTACCCCTAATCGTTTCCACTTTGTCAGCTAGTGACCCCTTGCTACACCACATGATGGCGGGGGGTGGCACCTTAAACCTCCCAGCCGAGTCACGTCGCTTGTCTGCTCATGAGTTGCCGGTGCTCTCCGAGCCCAAAACCTATTGGGTGACGGACTTTTTGCTGCTGCAATATCAGCGCTGTTCGCGGCGGGCCTATCTCGATACCCATCGCGATCGCGCCGAGGCCGATTCCCCCAGCGATTATTTGCAAAAAATTAAGCAAGACAGCGCTGAACATCGTCTGGCCGTGCTGGAGGACTACACTGGCTTTCAGCGCCCTGACTATGCCCAGGGTGATTGGCGCACCGGAGCCCAAGCCACCGCCGCTCTGATGGCCGCCGGAGCGGAGTATATCGTCGGTGGGGTGCTGATTGAGGCGACCGCGCCCGATGTTTATCTGGTGAGCCGTCCCGATATTTTGGTGAAGCAAGGGGGGTGGTCGCTGTGGGGCGATTGGCAGTACGCCCCGGTGGACATCAAGCTGGGCAAAAAGCCGAAGCTCGACTATCAGATCGTGGCGACTTACCATGCCTATGTGCTGGCTCATATCCAGGGGAACTGGCCCCACGAAAGCTGGCTCGCCCTGCGGGATGGGCGTTATCACTCGGTGGATCTGGATCAGCAGTTGCCTAAGTTTGGCGCGATGCTGCATGCCTGTTTAAGTGATTTGCGCAGTCCCGTTGCGCCGGAAGTCTTTATCGCCCACAGTCGCTGTGATTTATGCCATTGGTTTAGCCAGTGTTATCAAGCTGCCAGTGAGACGGCCCATCTCTCGCTGCTGCCGGGGGTGACCCCCGCCCGCTATACCCACCTCAAGGCGCAAAATCTCACCACGCTGCCGGATCTGGCCCAGGCGAGTCCGAAGCAGCTGGCTTATTTGCCAGGTTTTGGGGATACCGTCGCGGAAAAGTTGATTCACCAAGCCCAGGCCACGCTGTACGACCAAGCGATCGCTCGCACGCCACGCGGAGCCGACGCGACCTTCATGCTCTCGCCCCAAGATCTGCCCAGTGCCGAGGTGGAATTGTACTTTGACATTGAAGCGGCCCCGGATGTGGATGCCATTTACCTGCACGGCGTTCTGGTGGTTGATCATCGCCAGCAAACGGAACAGTTTCATGCCCTGTTGGCAGAGTCGCCGGAGCACGAGCAGGATGCCTGGGAGCAGTTTTTAGACTTGGTGCTGCAATATCCTCAAGCGCCGATTTATCACTTTTGTCCCTATGAAGCGCAGACGGCTCGTAAGCTCACGCAGCATTACCACTGCTTAGGGCCAGCGGACTTGCAAAGATTACTGCGGCGGTTTGTCGATATTCACTGGTGTGTGACGGAGGCGGTCACCCTGCCCGTCGAAAGTTACGCGCTGAAGCATATTGCTCGCTGGATGGGCTTTGAATGGCGGGATAGCGAGGCGAATGGGGCGCAGTCGATTTGCTGGTATAACGACTGGCTGACGACGGGCGATCGCACCCATCTGGACGCGATTCTGCGCTACAACGAGGACGACTGTCGCGCGACTTATCACGTCAAACAGTGGCTGACGGAGTTCGCTCAGTCTCACTGGCAAGCCACGCCGATGTCAGATCTGACGGTGTCGGCCTAGGCGCAAATAATCTTTGGCAAAACGTTTGACAAAGTGTCCATTCAAGGACAAGATATAGATCGCCCAATTCAAGGGCCTGTAGTTCAATTGGTTAGAGCACCGCCCTGTCACGGCGGAAGTTGCGGGTTCGAATCCCGTCAGGCCCGTTTGAAAATTTGAAACTTTAGATTGCCTCTGTCGCTGCAATTGCTGACAGGGAGTTGCGCAAGTCCTACTTCATGCGGTAGTACAGACTGAGTATTTCTTGCAGCGATCGCATGACTCCCAAGATCCTCACCAAGCGACTGCACAAAGCGCTGCTGGAAAACGGTGACATGGCTGAGGCCTTGTATGAGTATGAGATGCAGGAAAATCTCGACTATTGGTACAAGGGACTCATACGCGACAAAGACGATTATATGTTCGTCGTCACGGAAAATTCGGGTGATGTGGCTATGGTGCTCATTACGACGGATAAAACGGTGTACGTGAATGAGCGGGCTAGAGAGAGGCTGATGGAATTATGGCCCGCCTACTACGCACAAAATATGGAACAACTCATTCCTGGCATGGTGGAAGACTTACTAAGCGGTCATTTCTTTGAAATGGGCGTCAAAACGGTCGACACAACGAAGCAAAAAGGCCCCAGAAAGTCAGGTCGCTGGAAAAAATGACGCTTTCAAATACCCCGCTTTGACGATTTCACTGTACGAGAAGCGAGTCAAAGCAAGCATCAATTTCTGAAGTTTGATGGTTTGAGATCGCTCCCAGGTCCCCCAGGTCCACACAGGTCAACCTGCTAGGCGAACCCGTAGATCCGCTGTATCGCTCTCTGGGTAAAGCTTTCAGCGATCGCTTGTGGTTGTTTCAAAGGGGCAACCCGGGATCCCGAGAAGCCCCTAACCACTAACCCAAAGGAATAACCATGACCGCTATCACTATCGCTTCCTATGACCCCGCTACCGCTGTCCTAGACCTAACCCTAGATGTTGCCGGGGAAGTCTACCAAGATGAGATCCGGGCTAGCCTAGATGCCATCCTAGATGCCCCTCCTGAGGACTGCGTAGAGATCACCTGGGACCTAGTGGGAGCCTCCCTAGTCTGCACCGTAGACACCGGGCTGTAGGACTGGCTACCGTGCTACTTATAGCTTTGAAGCTTTTGGGGAATAGGCTCAGTGGCCGGTTAACCTAAGCCGGTTAACCTAAAGGGTCTTTCAGATCTTCGAGAGATCTCAGCAAGTCCGACATCCACTTTGTAACTTTATCGAGGTTCTTAAAGTCCTTTTGCTGAAAAGTTTCGTAGTGGTGTTTAGCGGTCCTAAAGCAACCGTAAACCTCGAGAACTTTTCTCGTTTGCTCTAGGTTCAGTGTCTCCGGCAGTTTGGGCAAGAAAACTTCATATGCTTGGGTCTGTAAACCCAGTGCTGGAAACATAACACCAACTCTATGTTTTGGAGAATACGCCTCTAGTGTTCCTGATATCTCATCTAGCATCTTTGTGACTTCTTTTATGCGGTCATAGTTATGGTCTATCTCTAACCTCAGTAGTGTCCTAACGGCCTCTGCCTCCTTCTTAGCCTTAGCTTTCTCCCTCTTGTCTACAGCACTTTGATTAACGAAAGCACCTGTCACGGCACCTAAAAGGGCTGTCATTGCTGGGAATACAGGGTTAGCTGCAAAAGTTACAAGTCCACCCCAGAGCATCTCCCGGGCTTCAATGAGTATGGTCGCTATTGCTTCTGAGGTTTCTATCATTAGGAGTCTTGAGAAAACTAATATAAATTTTTGGTGTTCTGTCTTAAGATTTTTGATATTTTCTTGTTGTCTTCAATAGCTATGTCAAGGAAAATAAATATCTGATCGGCCTTTCTCTTGAGGGTTTGAGAATACTGTTTCTCTTTTGTCTCTAGTTCCTCTTCTAAAGTCTGATCGTTATTCTGTAGCTGCATTAGCCTTTCTCTGCGGAGGAGTGAGTCAAGATCATCCTTTTCTTTCGTTGACCGTATTTCCATCATCTCTTTTAGTAGCGCGTTTCTCTTCTTTCTTTCTTCTATTGTGGTTATCTCATCAAGAACATCCTTCTCTATATCCATTAAAGTCATGTCCCTAAAATAAACATTTGATAACAGGGGATATATTCTTTCATAGAGTCCGAAAAGATCTGTAAGTTCTTGTGTGTCAAAAGCTTCATAAAGTAGCTCAGAACCTATTGACAAAAAGCTCTTTCTCACATGATGGGACTGAGAAAAAAGCTCAAGTGAAGTTTTTAGTCCAAACGGGTAGTGCTCATCCCCCGTCGCGTCATCTATCGACTTGCTTAGAAGCTCTCTATCTCTTTTAAGCATCTTTTCATTGTGTTCAAGCTCTATGGTTATCATTGTTCGAACGGCTGCTAGGGTTTTTCTGCGCTCCTCTCTCTCTTTTTCTCTTGTTTGCTTTTCTTCTCTCCTAAAAGCCCATTGAGAAAGGACAAAAGCTAGTGTAGGGCCTAAGGAAAACTTGCTTAAGTCTCCCAGTAGACTTAGCGCCTTAACAGGATTCGACACGGAAGCCCATAAGCTTAAAGTCATTCTATCTAGATAGATAAAAAGGCTATTGAGGGTGGACCAGATCCAGATAGCTAAAGGAAATAAAAACTCTTCAGGCGTCATGGGGCTAACTGAGGAAAACTCCCAATATTTTGGCCTAACCCATCTAGGACCCGCTAGTAGAAAATCTTCCCGGTTTCCCTAGGAGGGGGCTAATGCGCGATCGCGATCGCTGGGAACTTGTCTCACATTGAACGCTCCAGCGCCCTGATTTGTTACGTCTGTGCCAGCGGGCAGGGCACTCAGGAATGTCGCCGACGTCAAGGTGACAGCGAGGCGGATGACGAAGCCGACGGTATGCCGCCCCATATTTTGCCAAAGCCGGTTTCTGTATCTTGTACGCTTATTGAGGAACTACGGCGGAACGCGGAATGGCCAGGCGGGTACTTTTTTTAAGTAATGGACATGGCGAAGACCTGAACGCCAGCCTGGTGCTCAAGGCATTGGAGGCGATCGCGCCAGAGCTGGAAGTCGCGGCCATGCCGATTGTGGGTGAGGGCAGTGCTTACCGCAAGCTCGGCGTTGAGATTATTGGGCCGACGCAGCAGCTTCCGTCTGGGGGATTTAACTACATTAATTTTGCGCGGTTCTTAAATCCGGTGAACTGGTGGCGCGATACCAACCCCGTCAGTTTAGTCAAAGATGTCTTCTCAGGGTTGATTGGGCTGACCATCGGCCAAATTCGGGCTGTGCAACGCTACAGTCCCACCTGCGATTTGCTGTTTGCCTGCGGCGACATCGTGCCGATTTTGTTTGCGCGGCTGACGGGTCGCCCCTTCTTCGTCTTTTTGGTCAGCACCTCTAGCTACTACGAGGGCAAGGTCAAACTGCCGTGGCTGGCCCAGTGGGGCCTGCGATCGCCCCAGTGTGTCGCAATTTTGACCCGCGATCGCTACACCGCTGAAGATTTATTGGCGCGGGGCTTTGGGCGCACGCAGTTCCTCGGCTACCCGATCATGGATGTGTTGACCCCCAGTGGACAAGCGCTCACGGTGCCCCAGGTGCCGCTCATTGCCTTGTTGCCGGGGAGCCGCCTGCCCGAAGCGCAAATCAATTTGGGGCTCATGCTGGAACTGTGTGAGGCGATCGCCCCCTTGCGCCCCGCCCAGTTTCACACCGCGCTGGTGCCCAGCTTTACCCAAGACTACCTGGCGACATTAGCCGCCGACCATGGCTGGACGTTGCACCCCGGCTACTTGCAGAAAGCCGCCGTCACGATGCATTATCACTACGACGCCTTTGCCGATATTTTGTACCAGTGTGATCTGGTCGTGGGCATGGCGGGCACCGCTGTGGAGCAAGCCGTGGGATTAGGCAAACCCATCGTGCAAATCCCCGGCCCGGGCCCTCAATTTACGTATCTGTTTGCCGAAGCGCAGATGCGCCTGCTGGGCGAGTCGGTCACCACCATTGGCACGCGCCCCGCGACCGCCAAAACCCTGATGGCCGCCGCTGCCAAAATTGACCAGATTCTCAACGATGGGCCGTACCTAGAGCAGTGTCGGGCGAACGGTCACGAGCGGGTGGGTGGCCCAGGGGGGGCGGAGGCGATCGCCCACAAAATTGTGGAGGCGCTGCATCAGCTCACCAAAGAAACCTCAATGGTTTGATCTAAACTTCGTTAGCATCAAAATACTCCCCCCCTTTGGAGGCTCAATGCTTGCATCGTCGCGAATGTCCCGTCAGGGCGAAATTGTTGAAGTCGTTTTCCGCAACGGTTGGGATTATATGCGGCGACTCCTCAGCGGTGGCAAAGCTGCTGAACCGGACATTCCTACGCCCGAGGTCTTGCGCAACATTTTGACCGAGCTGGGGCCGGTGTATGTGAAATTTGGGCAACTGCTCAGCACCCGACCCGACCTGTTGCCCGCCCGCTACATCGAAGCCCTTAGTAGCCTGCAATCAACGGTGCAGCCGGTGCCCGCCAGCCAAATGGAGCCGTTCATTCGGCAAAATTTACCCGGCCCGGTGGAAGACTTCTTTCAAACGATTGAATATTCCGCGATCGCGGCGGGCTCCATCGGCCAAACCCATCGGGCCGTGCTCCACGATGGTCGCCAAGTTGCCATCAAAGTGCAGCGCCCCGGCATTGAAAAGCTGGTTGAACATGATATGGCCCTGATCCGTGACGTGGCCCGCCTGGTGTCGGCTACCCAGTTTGGCCAGCGCTACAATGTGGTGGATCTGGCCTACGAATTCAGTGAAGCCATTCGCGCCGAGCTCGATTTCACTACCGAAGCGGAATACACCGACCTGCTGCGCCGCAACCTGCAAGATAGCCCCTGGTATGACCCCAAACAACTGGTCGTGCCCGAAATCTTTTGGGACCTGACCAACTCCAAACTCATGGTGATGGAATGGTTGGATGGAGCCCCCATTCTCACTACCCCCGTGGCGCAAGACGACAGCGAAAAAGCGGCGCGCAAACGCGAACAAATCACCACCCTCTTATTTCGCGCTTTCTTCAAACAGTATTTTGTGGATGGCTTTTTTCACGCTGATCCCCATCCCGGCAATATCTTTTTTCTCAAAGATGGGCGCGTCGCTCTGCTGGACTGCGGCATGATGGGGCGACTCGACCCGCGCACTCGGGCGACGATGACCGAAATGGTGCTGGCGATCGCCAGCTCTGATGCCCAACGCTGCACCCAAATCGCGCTGAAGCTCACGGAGCCGCTGCAACCCACCGACATCGCCAAACTCGAAAGTGACTTTGCGCGGTTGATGGGCCGCTATTACGGCCTCAGCCTCGAAAAGGTCAATACCGCTGAAGTCTTTGGCGAAATTCTGGAAGCGGGCACGCAAAATGACTTGCGCTGGCCCGCCAATGTGGGCTTATTCACCAAATCCCTCGCGAACCTGGAGGGGGCAGCCCGCCAGTTCAATCCCCATGTCAACCTCATCTCTGAGGTGCGGCCCCTGATGGCCGATCTGTTTCGCTATCAGCTCACCGGCGAAGATTTGGTGCAAACTTTGCTGCGCACCGGGCTGGAATTTCGCAACCTCTCCCTCGAATCACCGCGGCAATTTGCCTTTTTGCTCGATCGCCTCAGCGCTGAGACGCTGCGCTGGAATGTCCGGCTCAGCGGCTTAGAAGGGATGCGTCGCAGCATTGATGATGCTGCCAACCGACGGGCCTACAGCACCGTGGTCGCCGCTTTGATTATTGGTGCGGCGATCGTTTCCACCAATCAGCAAAGCTCCCAGGGCATCATTCTCAGCAATATCTTATTTGCCGCTGCGACCTTTTTAGGCCTGTGGTTGGTGGTCAGCATTTTGAGATCGGGGCGACTGCGTTAATCCGGATCAGTCCGAATAGTTCCGGATCGGCTGGTCGAAGCCCCCGACGGCCCAAGCATTCCATCATGGCGACGAGGCTCAGGGCTCGGGCGTCGGGTTTAACCTGCCTAGCCCCTCGGCTTCTCTAGTCACAATCTGGTATCCCGTAGACTCGCTAGCGCCGATATGGGGATGCTGCGGCCAACCCCTTCCTGTGTAAATGCTTGTGCGATCGCCTTGCGCAACCGGGAAAACTTATGGAAAATAGCTATAGTTTATTTGTACTATTTTGAGGTTGAGCCGATGACCCCTCCCTCAGCGACCTTTCACGTCGATGTCGTCGATGGCTTTCGTCTGGGCTGCTTGCACGTCCCTTTGGCCGAAGTTGCCGATTGGCTGAACTTTTTGGTGACGCCTCACTATCGCGCGGACATTATCTCAGCGGAGCACGTGAGCGATCGCCTGCACATCTACTTTGAAGCCAGCGACGGCCTCTATGCCTACCTGGAAAACCGTCTCATGGGTGCCCTAGAACTTGCTGCTTAGGGATGGTGAAAACAGTGCCGCCCGGTCTATGGTCGTGGGTGGATAAGTAGGTGGGTGGGTGGATAAGTAGGTGGGTGGGTGGATAAGTAGGTGGGTGGGTGAGTGGATGAGTAGGTGGGTGGGTGAGTGGATGGATGAGTTGCGGTTCCGACGTCGGGACTTTTATTGTGAGCGCCGCTTTCAACCGTTGACAGCGATGGGGGCAAGAGCACAAATCGCTTCACCCTCACACCCTGCTACCCAGCCACCCTCACCCCCTGCGCCCCAACCGCACCATAAAGAACCCATCCATATCCGCTTGATGAGGCCAGACCTTGACCCAGCCCTCGGGCCTGGCAAAGGCGGCGGCAGGTTCATTCGGGAGGGGTGGCATAATGCGCCAGTCGGGATGGGAAGCAAGAAACTGCTCGACCACCGCTTCATTTTCCGCCGGATGGAGCGTGCAGGTGGCGTAAACCAGGGTGCCCGTGGGCTTCACCCAGGTGGCCGTGCGTTCTAACAGGCGTGATTGCAGCTGAGCCAGCTCTTGGACTGACTCTGGGGACTGTCGCCAGCGGGCATCGGCATGACGATGGAGGGTGCCGAGGCCCGAACAGGGGGCATCCACCACCACGCGATCGCCCTCCCCCTCAAACTTCGTGATCTCGGTGCTGTCGCCCTGACAAGTTTGAATGCAGTTCAATTGCAAGCGGCGGACATTTTGCGTGATTTTTTTCAGCCGTGAAGGGGTGCGATCGCAGGCCCAAATCAGCCCTTGATCCCCCATGAGTTCCGCCAAATGGGTGGTTTTGCCACCGGGCGCGGCACAGGCGTCGATCACCAGTTCCCCAGGTTGAGGCGCGACCAGGGTACTGACTAATTGGGCGCTGGCATCTTGCACCGTCCACCCGCCCTCGGCATACCCCGGTAGGGCCTTAATCGCCCCGACCGATGGCGGCAACCGCAGGGCGTGGGGCAAGTGGGGCAAGGGTTTTACCACCATGCCCGCCGCTGCAAAAGTTTGCTGCAACGCCTCCCGCGATTGTTGGAGAGCATTGACCCGGAGGTCAATGGCAGGCGGCTGATTGAACCATTCGCAGAGGGCGATCGTGTCGGGTTCGCCCAGTTGGCCCAGCCATAGCTCCACCAGCCAATCGGGAAAGCTGTGCTGGATGCCCAAAGCAGTCACGCGATCGCTCGGCAACGTCAGGGGATCATCCCCCTTTTCCCGCCGACGGATATATTGCCGCAAAATACCATTCACCACCCCGGACAATTTGCCCTTGCCCAAGGCCTTAGTCAACTCCACGCTGGTGTTGACCGCTGCCGACTCGGGCACTTGGGTCAAAAACCGCAGTTGATAAAAGCCCAAATGCAAAATCACGCGCAGCTCGGGCAGTTGCTGGTGGGCGGGCTTTTTGCCGAGCTGATCAATCAGGGCATCCAGAGTGCGCTGCCGCCGCACCGTGCCGTAGACCAATTCCGTGGCAAAGGCACGATCCACAGCGCTCAAGGAGGTGCGGGCTAACCAGCGGTGTAGCACCACATCGGCATAGCCACCGCGATAAATTTCCTTTAAAGCATCAAACGCCAACCGGCGGGCTGGCGATTGCGCATTGGCTGGCGATGGCGTGGTCACAAACTCAGCTGGCCCCAAGGCGATCTACTTCTTCTTTTTGCGTTTGGTCTTTTTTACGGTGGGGGCGATCGCCTCTTGGTCGCGCTTACGACGACGGCGATCGCGCCACTCAGCAGCGGTCAAATAAACCACGCCCCCGGTCACGACCACCATCAGCGCGGCGGCGAGTACCGCCAAAATGACAAAAGTCTGGTTTGTAAGAGCAGTCTCCATCACACAACATTAGTGACAAAACAAATTCGACATGACAGCTTAGAAGCCGTTGCGGCCCCAAACCACCATTGACATCGAGAAGGTGAAAATCACCAGCAATGAAACCCAACCCAGCGTCAAAATATCCATAATTGTCTTTCAAGCAAGAATTCACAGTGCATCCACCATCATAGGACAAAGCCCCTACGGAAACATCGCAATTTGCACAATGCCACATCCTTCACCCTTTACCCCCGCCGAGCGTATCGAGTCAGCCAAAGTGGCGATCGCGGGCGGCCTTGTCGCTGGCTTCATTGGCCTCGCCTGGCTGCTGCTGAGTCGTTATGCCCAGGCTGAAGTGAGTTGGGCTGGGCTCCGGGGCGGGTGGAGTCTGGCAAATTTGACCCTGTTGGTGAATGGCGAGATCGCGGCCCTCTCCGGTAGCTTATTTGCCTTGACCTATCGCTACGCGATTCGCCAAGATGACAACCCGCAGCTCCGGAGCGGTGTGGTGCTGGCCTTTACCCTGGTTCGCGGTCTCGCTGAAGTGGATGCGAGCTCGGCCATTGCCCAACACTTTTGGCCGTTTTTCACCGCTGGTGGCGAAAGCTTTTTACTGTTTGGCGGCTGCGCGATCGCCCTCAATTTCGCCTTCGCCCAGCAGTGGCTGAAACTCTTTGGAACAGATGCCTGACGGGGCCAGTTGCCGCTCCGCCATCACCTACTTTGCATGGTGTTCCAGAACTCGCGACAGATACTTGCCCGTATAGGAATTGGGGGTTTGGGCCACCTGTTCTGGCGTCCCGGCCACAATCACTTCGCCGCCGCGATCGCCCCCCTCTGGCCCCAAATCAATGATCCAATCCGAGCAGCGAATGACATCCAAATTGTGCTCAATCATCAGCACCGAATTCCCTTTATCAACCAACCGCTGCACTACATCCAACAGCTTATGCACGTCGTAGAACGAGAGCCCGGTGGTGGGTTCATCAATGAGATACAGGGTTTTGCCCGTGGCCCGGCGCGCGAGCTCAGAGGCGAGTTTCATCCGTTGGGCCTCGCCCCCAGACAGGGTGGGGGCGGTTTGTCCTAGTCGGACGTAGCCCAGGCCCACATCCACCATCGTTTGCAACCGCGTCGCCGCCTTCGGAATATTCTCAAAGAATGCCAACGCTTCTTCCGCCGTCATGTGCAACACATCGGCGATCGTTTTGCCTTTGTATTTCACCTGCAACGTTTCGCGGTTGTAGCGCGCCCCCTTGCACACCTCACACTGCACATACACATCCGGCAAAAAGTTCATTTCAATCACGTTGACGCCCTGGCCGCCACAAGCTTCGCAGCGCCCCCCCTTCACATTGAAGGAGAATTGCCCCGCCTTGTAGCCCCGCGCTTTCGCCTCAACGGTGGTGGCAAAGAGATCGCGCACAACATCAAAGATGCCAGTGTAAGTGGCCGGATTCGATCGCGGCGTGCGACCAATCGGCGACTGATCAATCACGATCGCCTTATCAATGGATTTCAGGCCGACAATTTTCTCCAGCTGGTTGGGAAAGGGGATTTTGCTGCCGAAGTTGTGCATCAGCGCTTTGTGCAGCAGGTCATTCACCAACGTGGATTTGCCCGAACCCGATACCCCCGTCACACATACCAGCTTGCCGAGGGGAATCTCAACGTCAATATTTTTCAGGTTATTGCGATGGGCGTTGATCAGCTTCAGCGATCGCTTGTTGCCTTGACGCCGTTCCGGCGGCGTTTGAATGGTGCGACGGCCTGACAAATAGGCTCCGGTGAGGGATTCTTCCGCCGCTAACAACGTCGCCAAATCGCCCTCGGCCACAATGCGGCCGCCATGAACGCCAGCGCCCGGTCCAATATCCACTAAATGATCCGCCGCGCGAATCGTGTCTTCATCGTGCTCGACCACGATGAGCGTATTACCGATATCACGCAGGTGGCGCAGAGTATTGAGTAGGCGATCGTTGTCGCGCTGGTGCAAGCCAATGCTCGGCTCATCCAACACGTACAGCACTCCCGTCAGTCCCGAGCCGATTTGCGTCGCCAGGCGAATGCGCTGGGCCTCGCCCCCTGAGAGGGTCATGGCGGTGCGGTGCAGCGTCAAATAGTCCAGCCCTACATCCAGCATGAACTGCAGCCGCGCCCGAATTTCTTTCAGCACCAATTCGCCAATTTGCCGCTGACGCGATGACAATAACGGCGTCCCATCCGCTTCTCCGACCAATTTTTTGATGCGCTCTAAGCACTCCCGCACGGAGACATCGGTGAGGTCGTCAATGCCATAAGGCCCCATGCGTACCGCCAAGGACTCAGGCTTGAGCCGCGCCCCGTGGCACACTTCACAGGGCTGATCAATCAGATATTTTTCTAACTTTTGCTTGTAGGTTTCGGACGAGGCTTCCCGATATTGCCGCTCCAGCATGGGCAGCACCCCTTCAAAAGTGCGGTGATAGCCTTTCTTCTCCCGATAGCGCGAGTCCGTTTCGATGTAAATCTTTTCTTGGGAACCGTGCAGAATGATGTCTTGCTGCTCCGGGGTCAGGGTTTCCCAGCGGTCTTGAATCTCAAAGCCAAAGGCTTGGCCGACGCTGTAGAGCAGAGAAAAATAATAGGTATTATCTTTTTCCGACCAGGGGGCGATCGCGGCGTAGACCGGCAAGGTGGGATCTGGCACCACCAGTTCGGGGGTAAAGGTGCGCAAGCTACCCAGGCCGTGACAGTGGGGACAGGCCCCGTAGGGCGAGTTGAAGGAAAACAGCCGGGGCGACAGCTCTTCCATCACGGCCCCGTGCTCAGGACAGGCAAAATTTTCGGAAAAAACGAGTTCCTTTGGCGGGGCTGTTGGCTCCGGCTCTTGAACGCCGTAGCTGCCGCCTTTTTCCGCCGCCGTGGGCAGGCGATCGGACAGGTTTTTACTGGCCCCAATGGGCACTACTTTGTTGTCCGCCTCGGCCTTGCGCTCTGGCAACACGTCAATGACGGCAATGCCGCCAGACCGCTTGAGGCAAGTGATCAGGGAGTCGGCTAAGCGTTCTTGGAGATCGCCTTTGATCACCAACCGATCAACGACCACTTCAATGGTGTGGGCGTGGTTTTTGTTCAGCTCGATATTGTCGTTGAGGTCGCGAATGTCGCCGTCAATGCGCACCCGCACAAAGCCTTCGGCAGCTAGGGCCGATAACAGCTTTTGGTGCGTCCCCTTTTTGCCGCGCACCACCGGAGCCAAAATCTGGAAGCGCGTGCGCTCCGGCAACTCCATCACCAAATCCAGCATTTGGTCGAGGGTTTGGGGAGAAATGGAGCGATCGCAGTGGGGACAGTGTGGTTCCCCCGCTCGCCCAAACAGCAGCCGCAGGTAGTCGTAAATTTCGGTGACCGTGCCCACGGTGGAGCGTGGGTTGTGGGACGTTGATTTTTGATCAATGGAAATGGCGGGGCTCAAGCCCTCGATCGCATCTACATCTGGCTTATCCACCTGCCCCAAAAATTGGCGGGCATAGGCGCTCAACGACTCCACATAGCGCCGCTGTCCCTCTGCAAAGATCGTGTCAAAGGCTAGCGAAGACTTGCCGGAACCGGAGACTCCGGTAAACACAATGAGCTGATTGCGCGGCAGTTCTAGGTCAATGTCCTTGAGGTTGTGCTGGCGGGCTCCCCGCACCCGAATCAGATCATCGTCGATCGCCGCATCCGCGTGATGACCATTGTGGCTATTCACATCTGCTTGAGAATCAGCTTCAGTAGAGGAGGAAGACCGAGGCATAGTGAAAAACCCAGCACGTCAAACACTGTTGTAGCAACAGTTCTTAACACTATAACCCGCAGGCTTTCTTCCTGTGGGTCAGGTGAGCGGAATGTCTATGAGCAGGATTGACCTGTGGCTCACGATGTCACCCTCGTTGAGAGCCGTTCTTTCTAGCACAACGGGTTTAACGGACCACTAAAACAGACTTAATCGGTCGCTCAATCGGTTCCCCCGCTGAGTCGAGTCTGCCCCAGTAGGTTTGACCGTTGAAATACAAGCCCGTGGAACTGCCGCCATCAAGATTCAGCGCTTTTTGTACTCCTAAACTCGCTAAAAAGTCGGCCATCTGCGCCAGGGTGAGTCCGGTAGGCTGGTCGGTCTCAGGCCGTTGGGTGGCGCTCGCCAACACCACCGTGCCATCGGCCTTGAGTCCCACGGCGGAACGTGCATTAGGCCACTGACTCCCCAGGGCATCCCGTACCGTTTCGCCCGCATCGTTATCGGCCAAAAAGCCCTCTTCATAGCCTGTGAGGGTGGGCAGCAGTTGCGGCCCCGCGCCCACCGCACCAGCCAGCGTGCAACGGTCTGGCACGGGTGCGGCGTGTGTGGCAATGTCGTACTGCACGCCGTCCTCACAGTCATAAATCCGCAATTCCGAGCGATTGAGGATCGCGGGCAATACCTCCTGCAAATCGGGATTTTCCATCAACCGAGGATTCTGTCGCGGATCTGCCACGATCGCCCCGTCCACCATGACGTACGAAGTCGTCAATCCATTTTGCGGATCAAAAAAGCCCGCGTTAATGGCCGCGATCGCTCCAGCCGTCTGCGATTGCTGCGATAGCGTGGCGAGCTCACCCGACCACGCCACCGCCACTTCGTGACCACTCTGTGGTGGCACCATCACCACCTGCACCACACTGCCTGGCAGCGCGTAGGTGTGATGTTCCACCGGGGCAGGAAGCACTGCCGCCTCGTCCATTACCGATGCGCTGGGCACCGCCGCCGCGATCGAGGATGACGACGGCGGTGACGTCGTCCTTTCAGCACAAGCCGTCAGGCCCACCAGGCCCGCCGCTAGGAAAGTGAGTTGACTCGCGATGGCCCAACCCCGAGATCGCCCACCCTGAGTACAGTTCATCCGGTCACTCCTCAAATTAGACCCTCAGCTGTTGGGACTGGCATTGATGCGACCATTGCCAGAGGCTCAGCAACCGCTGTTCTAGCCGTATATCTAACTCAGTGAGAAAGATCCCGGTCTCAGCCGCCGGGTCTTCCGTCAGCCATAGGCCGGATAAGGTCACCTCAAACCAGTCGCGATCGCAGCGGGTCAGCTCAAAGTCTTGTAGCTGTGCCCACGCTAACGTCTGCACCAGCGTCGCCGCCAGCGGGATGTTGGCCGCGATCGGCTGCATGGTCAGCGGGCGTTGTGCCCGAGCATAGGTATACATTCGATCACTGAGCACCTGACTCAACGGTTCAGGACGATATTCCAAATGCAATCCAGTGTCGGTGTAAGTCACTTTCAACATGGAGACACCCAAAGTATAAAGAAATAAAAATCGACAAAATCTCTTCGGTCAACCCCATCCGGTATGACTGCGCCCGGTCCACTCGCGGCGCTCGCCTCAAGGCTGAGAGCGCGGCGTCCATGGCAACAACGCTTCTCCGCAATGGGAAAAACTGCTGGTGGCGATCGCGCTGAACCTGATGCAAAATCACCAGTTTCCCCAGCAGCGATCGCTGGGAGCCATATACCGTGCGACTGTAGATAAACCTCTTCCGACGGAACGCGAACGGAAGAAGCGTCAGCAGCCGCTGATTGAAATGAGAGGAGTTATCCTTGCAACCAAAGCTCGCCAGTTCGTGGCAAATAACCGCCTTGGAGGCGCAGTAATAGACCTTGGCGACCCAGCCGCCAGATCCGCTCGCTAGTGCCACGACCCAATCGCGGTTGTTCAAGCGGCAGATACCGATTAATCGGCTGTGGGGTATGCCCTAAGAGGCCGTTTACCACATCAACCAGTCCGTCAATCAGGCATCCGATGGCAGCATGGCCAACGTTGCGAATTTGGATGCGAATCTGAATGAACTGATTATGCATGGTATCAGTCTCCACATGAAGCATTCTCGCGGGAATGCACCTACACAATTGCGTATCTGGGTCAATACTACACGCGTAATACAGCCCTGTCCAGAAAACTTTAAATTTGTAATTCTCGCAATTGAGCAGACGACACAATTCGACTGAGCAATCGCCTTACGCCACTCGCTGGCTGGGCCTTAAAACCGAGACTAGGACGCTGATGTCCAATCTGATTGCTCAATACGAAATAGGTTTTAATTGCTCCGTTTTGCCAGCTAGGGATGACTGGTGATCGTGGGCCGTTGATGAGGCCAGCGACAGCCGTAAACAGAGCGGTTATGAAGATCAATCGTGACGGGTGGCGTGGGCAGGAAGATCGCGCCACCCGTCACGATTAGGTATTGGAGCGGACAGAGTTTTTATTTTGTATGAATGCTCTGTTAGGGGCTGCAATCCCACCCAAGGTGTTTAATACTGTTGAGGTGACGGTTTAACGCTTTTGCCAAGTCAGACGTTAGACTGAGCACCGTGCTTGCAGTTCGACCGTTTTATCCCGTGTATCCGCCGTGGCCCAGCGATTTTCTGACCCGCCAATGTTTGCGTCTGTAAAACCTTTGAGTCAACAGCTCGGTGCAGTGCCGATCGCCCTCTATCAGCAAAATAGTGCGACCTTTAATCGCTATGGTCGCTGGTTTTTGGTGGCTTGGTTAGGGGCGATGGCCGACAGCAAGATTTTTTTAGCGATCGCCACCAGCACGCTCACGTATCAGTTCCTGGCGTCGGGCGATCGCCTGCCTTGGGAAAAAGTGGAACCGCTGTATCAGCAGGTCTGTACCCGGGTCTCTCGACTGGGCCAGACGCCCCTACTTGCAAGCACCTTGGCCTTTGTGACGACCTACGGATTTGCCGCTGCTTGGTCACAGCTCGGGGGCAGTTGGGCGGCGATCACGTTATTAGGATTGGGGGCGGGCAATCTGCTCTTTTTCCTCAAAGAAGTCAATGGGCTGTCCACGACGACGCCAACCTCCTCTTCCCAGCCACCATCAACGGCGGATCGTCTGGGGTCAACCTGGGATGAGCTGTCGGCGGCGGATCCGGTGCAACGGCTACGAGCTGTGCGATCGCTGCTGCACTGGTGCTTGAGTTCTGATGCGAGCGCTGCCCCTTACTTGCCGGGCACGGACGTGACGGTGCGATCGCACTTGGTGGATTGTTTTCGCGTCATGCTGACTCACGAGTCGGAGCCCATTGTGCGCGTGGCCCTGGTGGAAGGGCTAAAAGCGCTGCAGCCGAAACCACAACTGCCCGCCGGACAACCGGCGATCACGCCCCTCAAAGCCAAACCGCAAGCCATCCAAACGCCTGTGCGATCGCGATCGGTAGAGTATGTTGAGCCTTAAAACAAACTGGGAAACGATCTCAAAATGAACCGGATCAGGGTAGCCTAACGAAGCACTTAGGGATGTCTGTCTCGACAGACTTTCTACTGCTTTGTCGTTGTTCATCCCCCGAACGCCCATGGATCGCTTTACCGTTGAGGTCATTTCGCAAACCCCTAATCCTCAGCAAACCATCTACGCTGCCATGCATCAGGACTACGCCGAGGGTTTTGTGGCTCACGAGCGCGACACCTGGCCCAGCGAAGCCAAGGCGGGTGAACTCGTCATCAGAAATCTCCTGAAAGGGGGACGGGGACACTACGGGCCGCTGGAACATCCCCAAATTGTGCTGAACGTGGGCTGGTTTCCCCACAGCACGATGCAGCAAATTCGGACTCACCGAGTCGGCGTGAGTTTCGATGTGCAGAGCTTTCGCTACACGGGCAGCCGAATTTTAGATGTCGTTGAGGGCAAACGCGAGATTGACGAGGTGTTTTATCTGCGGCCAGTGGGGGCTTACAGCGATCGCCAGGGCAAAAAATATGAATACACCGCTGAGGAGCGTCAGCAAGATCTCGATTGGTGTCTGAAAGCGTGCCACCGCTACAAGGCCAAGATTGATGCCGGGTTTGCCGAAGAACACGCACGGGGGCTGATTCCCTTTGACGTGCGGCAGCATTGGGTGATGTCGGCTAACCCGCGATCGCTGATGCACCTGCTCGATCTCCGCTGGAAGGCCGACGCCCAACTGGAAGCCCAAAAAATGTGCGAGGAAATTTGGCCCCACTTTCAAGCCTGGGTGCCCGCGATCGCCACCTGGTACGAAGACAACCGCCTCAAAAAAGCCCGCCTTGCGCCCTAAGCGCATTTCTCTTGTCACCAAACTTGAATTCTTGAGTGACCAAAGCTGATCAAAGAACTGTGCCAAAGAGATCGTAGACGTCAGCCGCGTCGATGCGAACTTTGGCGAGTTGGCCGAGGGCGGCCTCGCCTTTAACGTAAACCAGACCATCCACATCGGGCGCACACCGGGGCGATCGCCCAATCATCTCGCCAGTGCCTGGATTCATCTGCTCGATGAGCACGTCAACCACTTTGCCAACTTCCGCCTCATTGCGCTTGAGAGAAATTGGTTGCTGGACTTGCATGAGCCGATCGCGGCGGGCATCCATCACAGCCTGGGGAATTTGGTTGGGCATGGTCGCTCCCGGAGTCCCTTCCTCAGCGGAATAGGTGAACACGCCCACATGATCAAACTCATGGCGCTGCACAAACTCGACGAGATGTTCAAACTGCTCGTCCGTTTCGCCGGGGAAACCGACGATGAAGGTGGTGCGCATGACAGCTTCCGGCAGGGCGTCTTTGATTTGGTGGATGATGTCATCGTTGACGCGACCCTGCCAGGGCCGATTCATCGCTCGCAACACTTCGGGATGGGAATGTTGCAGCGGCAAATCCAAATAAGGCAATACGTTGGGCACGTCTTTGATCGCCTGGATGACTTTCGGCGTTAGCCCGGTCGGATAGGCATAATGCATCCGAATCCAGGGAATATTCACTTCACCTAGAGCATCGAGCAGCTCCGCTAGCTGGGGTTGACCGTATAGATCGACGCCGTAGTTGGTCGTGATTTGGGAAATCAGGACTAACTCTTGCACCCCTTCCGCCGCGAGTTGTTTGGCCTCGGCTACGATGGATTCAATGGGCCGCGATCGCTGATCGCCCCGCAGATGGGGAATGATGCAAAACGCACAGCGATAGTTACAGCCTTCGGCCACGCGCAGATAGGCCGTGCCCTCAGCGGTGGTGCGATAACGCGGCACCGTCTCATCAGCAATGTAAGTTGGCTCTGCCGAAACTTCCTTCACGCGCTCGCCCGCTTCCGCCCGCTGGATGACATCCACAATTTTGTTGTAGTCGCCCGTACCCACGAGCGCCACCGCTTCCGGAATCTCGTCCAGCAGCTCATCTTTGAAGTGCTGCGCCAGACAGCCCGTGATGACAATTTTTTTCTTGGCTTCGGCCAACTCTACCAGCGTCCGCACCGACTCGGCCCGCGCTTCTTCGATAAAGCTACAGGTGTTGACGATGACGTAATCGGCTAATTCTTCATTGGCATCAACGCCATAGCCAGCCTGCACCAGCAACCCCAGCATGTGCTCGGTATCGACCCGATTTTTTTCACAGCCGAGGTGCGTGACAGCGATCGTGGGTTGGGCAGTGGCAGCAGTCATAGGGCAGTGACAACACTCATGTATACAGTCAAAATTTTGGCTAAAGACAACTGTCGCGACATCGTGTGCATCTGCTTGCAGCCGAGTTGTCGCATTAGTCCATGCAAACCTTCATCATAAGACCTTGATCAAAATTTGTGAAAATATCCTAAGACAAAGTCCGGCCACTGCCAAAATGGTCGCCCAAGAATGAGAGCGCTTAGGGTAAATTGGGGAAGGCACAAGGTGTAAGGTGGTGGTTGCGCCATCTTGGCTGTTTAGCGACTTTGTTTTCGCATTCGAGATCAATTTCACGTGAGCTTAACGACAATTTTTAAGACCGCAACGCCAGTCATTGGGGTTGTCCATTTGCTGCCCTTACCCACGTCTCCTCAGTGGGGGGGCGACTTGCAACAGGTAATGGCGCGGGCTGAGCAAGAGGCCACTGCGTTAGCCTCTGGCGGGGTGCATGGCATCATCGTGGAAAATTTTTTTGATGCCCCATTTACTAAGGGGCAGGTAGATCCGGCGGTGGTGAGTGCCATGAGCCTGATCGTGCAGCGCCTACAGCAGCTCGTGGCGGTGCCAATCGGCATTAACGTCTTGCGCAATGACGCCCGCAGCGCGTTAGCGATCGCGACCTGCGGCAATGCTCAGTTTATTCGGGTCAATGTGTTGACTGGCGTCATGGCCACCGATCAGGGTCTGATTGAAGGCTGTGCCTATGAGCTGCTGCGCTATCGACGGGAGCTCGGCAGTGATGTCAAGATTCTGGCCGACGTGTTAGTAAAACATGCGCGTCCCCTCGGATCGCCTAATCTCACCACGGCAGTGCAAGAGACGATTGATCGCGGTTTGGCCGATGGCATTATTCTCTCGGGCTGGGCCACGGGCAGCCCCCCCAGTTTGGAAGATTTGGAACTCGCCAAAGCCGCAGCTAAGGATATTCCAGTGTTCATCGGTAGTGGCGCAAGTTGGGAAAACATTGGCAGGCTGATGCAATCAGCCGATGGGGTCATTGTGGCCAGCTCGTTAAAGCGCAAGGGTGACATTCAGCAGCCCATTGATCCGATCCGCGTCCGACATTTTGTGGAAGCTCTAGAAGCGGGGGCGGCAACGCAGCAGGTAGCACCGGATTATCCGTCGATCGTCTCGGCTAAATAATCACTGGAGCAGAGTCCCGCAAGGCAATGCGCCCTGACCACCCAGGCTGATTAGGCTATAGGGTTGATTTTCAGCGATGAGGTGTTTGCGGCTGTCCTCAGCCTGAAAGTGCCGCAGGTATAGCAAAAATGAAAGGTGAAACCCTCTTAGCATAAGGGGGCTTGGCATTTTAGGGCGATCGCAACCTAAGCAGTGACTCCAGGTTTCACGCTGAGAACAAGAACCCAGCTCGGCAATGGCTGCTGAGCTGGGCGAGAACGAGGCTTGCTAGTCACCGTGGAGCTTACCGCGATCGACGCGATGCAGTGATTTCTTCACTGGTTTCGGCTACCTGACCAGTCGTGCCGTCGATGCGGGTGATCCGGGCTCCTAGCTTCGTCAGTTTCCGTTCGAGCTGTTCGTAGCCGCGGTCTAAGTGTTGCAAGCCACTCATGACGGTTTTGCCTTGAGCACCGAGTCCCGCCAGCACTAGGGCCGCCGACGCCCGCAGGTCAGTGGCCATCACTGGCGCACCGGAAAGCATGGGCACCCCCTGAATGATGGCGCAGTTGCCATTCACCCGGACATTAGCCCCCATCCGGCTGAATTCAGCCACGTGACGGAGTCGATTTTCAAAAACGGTCTCAGTGACCATGCTGCTACCGTTGCTCAGGGTCATCAAGGCCATAAACTGGGCTTGCATGTCAGTCGGAAAGCCCGGATAAGGCAAGGTTTGAATGTCAGTCGCTTGAATTTCATCCCCTGGGATTAAGGAGATGCGGTTCGGCGATTCCACAACGATTTGCGAACCCGCTTCCTGCAATTTAGCGATGACGGCTCCCAATTGTTCGGGAACGATGGGCGATACACTGATTTTCGATCGCGTAATCGCGCCAGCAATTAGAAAGGTGCCTGCTTCAATGCGATCGGGCACGATCGCATAATCGGTACTGTGGAGGCTGGGCACCCCAGAAATTGTCAAGGTCTTAGTGCCGACACCCCGAATGCGAGCCCCCATGGCCCGACAAAAATTTGCGAGATCAGCAACTTCAGGTTCTTGAGCGGCATTGTCGATGACGGTATCCCCTTCCGCTAGGGTCGCGGCCATCATCAGCGTCTCGGTGGCCCCCACACTGGGGTAATCCAAATAAATATTGGCCCCTTGCAGCCGTTTGCGAATGCCAGGAATGCAGGCATGTACGGTGCCATGCTCGATTTGCACATTGGCTCCCATCGCTTGCAAGCCCCGGACATGCAGTTCCACAGGCCGTGCGCCAATGGCGCATCCCCCCGGTAGGGGAATGCGGGCGACGCCCATACGCGCTAGCAATGGCCCGATGACGAAGAAGCTTGCCCGCAATTTGCTCACGATCTCGTAAGGAGCGCGAGTGTGGCTGATATCACTGGGATCGAGCTCCCAACAGTCGTCTTCCTGCTTGATTTTGACGCCGAGGGCGGTCAACACTGCCGCCATGCGGTGGACATCAACGAGGTTGGGGATGTTGCGCAGACGGCAGGGTTGAGAACAGAGCAGAATCCCAGCCATGACGACCAAGGCGGAATTTTTGGCTCCACTAATCGAAACGTGACCGGCTAGCGGGTGTTGCCCCCAGATCTCTAAAACCGAGTTGTCTGCTTCAGGGGAATTGGACATCTGTGTAATACCAGTGGCTGTAACGATGGGCTTATCCTCCAAAACCTGAGCGGAACAACTCAGATGTAAATTTTCGTCTAAATTCTACTTGATTCAACCATTTTTCTGGAAATTTTGCGCTGACCAAATCGATAATCCTTGCGGTGGGTCAATTGCGAGGAGGATTGATTTTTGGCCAGGGTAGTTGACGAAGCGCCTCCTCTTAGGGCACTGTATAAGACTGCGGTAGGTAGCGGGTTGAAAAGCTGCTAAATGCTGCAATTCCAGTTAGCGGAACTGGCGGAATTGGTAGACGCGCTAGATTCAGGTTCTAGTGTTCGCAAGAACTTCCGGGTTCAAGTCCCGGGTTCCGCATATTTCAATTAAAAAGTTTCTATGACTCTGGTTAGCACTGCAAATGAGTCATTTAGCTCGTTTGGCGCGATGTTCACAGATTTGTAATATTTGATGAATGCACGCTGGAGTGATTAGTTTTTTGTAAGCTATTGGCAATTGCGGATGGAGCCGTTGTGCTGACAAGTCTGAAGAATCCTTGGGTGAAAACCTTGCGCAAGCTGCATCAAGCCAAGTATCGGCGGCAGCAACAGCAGTTTTTGTTGGAAGGAACGCATTTAGTACAGGCGGCGATCGCGACCCAATATCCGTTGCAGGCGGTGTGTGCGACTGCTGTATGGCAAGCGCGACATCCGGCCTTATGGGAGCAGTTGAGTCAAGGCACTGACCGCCAGGAAACGGTGAGCCCGGAGGTGCTGGGGGCGATCGCCACTACGCAGACTCCGGATGGTGTGGTCGCGATCGCATCCAGTGACACCGTGACTGCGACCATTCATCACCCCACCTTGGGCTTAGCCCTGGAAGACATTCAAGACCCCGGCAATGTGGGGACGCTAATGCGGACGGCAGCGGCAGCGGGCGGTGACGGCATCTGGCTCAGCCCAAATAGTGTGGATCTAACTCACCCGAAAGTCTTGCGAGCTTCAGCGGGGCAATGGTTTCGGCTGCGTAAGCAAGTCGGCCATGACCTGTTAACCCAAGTGTCTGCATGGCGGGAGCAGGGGTGTCAGATTCTCGCGACGGCGGCCACCGGAGCCGTACCCTACTGGCAGGTTGACCTCACGTGCCCGACGGTGCTGGTGGTCGGCAATGAAGGCGCAGGGTTGTCGCCTGAGGCGATCGCCGCCGCCGATCATGCGATCGCCATTCCGATGATGAATGATGTCGAATCCTTAAATGTGGGCGTGGCGGCCGCCGTCATTTTGTTTGAAGCGGTGCGTCAGCGTCAGCACCTGGGGTGACGCAATTAAGACACATCCCGGCGCTTCAGATATTGTCCTGTGAGGGGTCGGCTTCGGTCATGAAGTGTTCAATATCCTGCACCGCCTCGTCGAGCAGTTGGCCTAAGTCTTCAGAGTCATGGGGAGTTGTTTTAGAGGCCGGGCTAGACTCCGGTGGGGATGGTGCGTGATCAAGGCTGGACGGTTCGTTGTTTCCCGATTCTGAAGCGTTGGAGCTCAGTACGGTCTCTAACTCATCCAGGGCATTGACGAAGTTTCGGGCGGCCTGACGACGACTGTCTTGTGGCTGATGATTCATGGCTGTAAGCCCCAGCTGGAAGTCAAACAATGCGGGTTCAGAATTGATGGCAAGGCGATCGCACTTGTACCCATGAGCGGCAACGAGTTGATGTCAAGCACCAAGCTAGAGCATTGCCGCTGGAGACTATTCTCAGGTTACCCAGATGTGGAAATTTCTAGGAGCTTGTCTTAACTGCCCTCCTTCGTCAAGATAGGTAAGGGCCGTTTTGCGCGAGGGCGAATCTCCCACAGAGAGTCCGCAAAACGATACCTTAGAGTTCGCTACGATTGCTGAGGAGAAAGCTGTGAGTCAAGCCTTTGACTACGATTTGGTCATTATTGGTGCGGGGGTCGGGGGCCATGGGGCGGCTATTCACGCCGTGCGTCGGGGGCTCAAAACCGCCATCATTGAAGCCGCTGATATGGGCGGTACCTGTGTCAATCGCGGCTGCATTCCCTCTAAAGCCTTGCTCGCCGCGTCCGGTCGCGTCCGCGAGATGCAAGACACCCATCATTTAGAAGCACTCGGCATTCAAGTCGGTGGCGTCTCGTTTGATCGGGCCGCGATCGCGGGCCATGCCAACAATCTGGTCAGTAAGATCCAAGGTGACTTAACCAATAGTTTGACCCGTCTAGGTGTGGATACGATTCGCGGTTGGGGCCGCGTCGCGGGCGAACAAAAGGTGGTCGTCACGACCGAAGCGGGCGATCAAACCATCACGGCCAAAGACATCATGCTATCGCCCGGTTCCATCCCATTTGTGCCACCGGGGATTGAAATTGATCATAAAACGGTGTTCACCAGTGACGCTGCCGTCAAATTGGAATGGTTGCCAGAATGGATTGCCATCATTGGCAGTGGTTACATCGGCCTAGAATTTTGCGACGTTTACACGGCTTTGGGCTCTGAGGTCACCATTATCGAAGCCATTGATCAGATCATGCCGACCTTTGATCCCGACATTGCCAAAATTGCCCAGCGCGTGCTCATTAATTCGCGTCCCGTGGAAACGCGGGCGGGGGTGTTGGCGATGAAAGTCACCCCAGGGTCGCCAGTGGTGATCGAATTGGCCGATCGCGAAACCAAAGAAGTGGTGGATGTACTGGAAGTGGATGCTTGCCTGGTGGCAACGGGCCGCATTCCGGCCACGAAGGATTTGGGCCTAGAGCGCGTGGGGGTGGAAACCGATCGCCGGGGCTTTATCAGCGTTGATGATGAGCTCCGGGTCGTGCGCGACGGCAAGCCCGTGCCGCACTTATGGGCAATTGGGGATGCCACCGGCAAGATGATGTTGGCCCATACCGCGTCAGCCCAAGGCGTGGTGGCCGTCGACAATATTTGTGGCGAGTCGCGTACCGTGAACTACCGCAGCATTCCGGCGGCGGCGTTTACCCACCCCGAAGTCAGCTTTGTCGGCATGACTGAGCCCCAAGCCAAAGCCTATGCCGATGAGCAAGGGTTTGCCATTGCGACGGTAAAAACCTATTTCAAGGGCAACTCCAAAGCACTGGCCGAGGGCGAATCCGATGGTTTAGCCAAGGTCATTTATCGCCAGGATACGGGTGAAATTTTGGGCACTCACATCATCGGCCTCCATGCTTCTGACCTGATTCAAGAAGCGGCAAATGCGATCGCTCAGGGGCAAACCGTCACAGCTTTGTCCTATTGTGTTCATACTCATCCCACACTTTCAGAAGTGATGGATGAAGCCTTTAAGCGGGCTGTCGTTAGTGCATAAAGCTTGTCTCCATGGAAATTCGCCGCCGGTCTCCGTATCCTGAGGTATCTGTGCAAAGTCTGACTTATCGAATTAAGGCACCGGGTGCCGAGCCCCAAAATATTCTGGAAAAAATCGTTTGGCAAAAAGAAAAAGAGGTGACGCGGCTGCGGCAGCAAGTCTCTTTGGCTGACTTGCAGCGCGAGGTCCTGAGTGCACCACCAGCGCGTGACTTTTTGGCGGCCCTACAGCAGAGCGATCGCTCTCCGGCGCTGATTGCCGAGGTGAAAAAAGCGTCACCGAGTCGGGGCGTGATTCGCGCAGACTTTGATCCAGTGGCGATTGCTCAAGCGTATGAAGCCGCTGGGGCTGCCTGTCTTTCCGTGCTGACGGACGAGACTTTTTTTCAGGGCAGCTTTGACTATTTAGCAGCGGTGCGGGCGGCGACGGAACTCCCGATTCTCTGCAAAGAGTTTATCGTTTATCCATATCAGATGTATTTAGCCCGCGTGAAAGGGGCCGATGCGGTGCTGCTCATCGCCGCCATTTTGAGTGACAAAGATTTACGTTACTTCACCAAAATTGCCCAGGCTCTGGGAATGCGCGCTTTGGTAGAAGTACATACCTTAGAAGAATTAGACCGAGTACTGGCAATGGATGCTGTTCATCTAGTTGGCATCAACAACCGGAACTTGGAAACTTTTGTCACTACCTTAGAGACCACCGAGCAGCTCTTAGAGCAGCGTCGTGATCAGTTTAAGGCGAAAGAGCTGTTTGTGATTAGTGAGTCCGGTATTCAACGGCCAGAGGACATTGCCACTGTTCGGCAGGCGGGAGCCCAAGGCGTTTTGGTGGGTGAGTCGCTGATGCGACAGGCTGATGTTACCCAGGCGATCGCGGCCCTCTACGCCTAATCCATTCCGATTATTATTTAACAGGCTTTGCTTCTCAATGAATGAGCCGCTTCCATTACCGTCCCATGTTCACTATGAGCTGCTGTTGCGACTCCTGGAGCAGCAAACCTTTTTTGCCGCTTACGAGCATCCCAGCCTCAAAGGCGACGTCAACGAACTAATCATCACCCTGCGCAAAGCCCTGTCACAACAGCGCCAGCTCGAGGAAAATTGCGATCGCTTAGGTTTCAAAATTGACTATCGCTGGTCTCTCAATGGGGCACCAGAGCGACCTAGCTCCTGAGTCTGTCGGGCCGAGAGCACTGCTGCTGGGCGACTCTTGATTGAGTGAGCTGAATTGTTGTGCTCGCCAGTGACCCTAAAGCGATGCCGTTACCTCCCTGCATGGGCTCCGTAAGGATAGTAGCGTTGTACAGATGGTTTCGTGCGTTCCCACGCTGTGGAATAAACGTCCGTTCGGGTTAAGCCAAACCTGGTTACGTTCCCCGCCTGGGATGCACGCGATGGGGTGGGTGGGCCGCTGACAGGTCCCTTTGTCCGGCGGACACCCCTTCAATGGCAGGGATTTAGCCTGCGGATGACTCTGAAAGTTCTTCTGCATCTTGCTCCCGAACTCAGCTTGGAATAAGGAGCTTGACTGCCTTGCCGCGCTGCACCTCACTGCGGGTTGCGGTGGCGGCTCCTTGCGGCCCAGTGCCGACAAAATCCTCTGAAGAGAAGAATATTGGCTGCCTGAGGGACTTCTTTTCAGAGTGTGAATAAATGACCACGAGTATCTTTGAATTTGCGACGATACAAGTGTTGAGATTGGTTTTCATCATTTTTTGTAGATCCCCGCTGAGTTCTAAGATAATGCCTATCCTCAGCGTCAAGATTTTCTGGCAGAAAGTTATCAAAAATCAACTTTGAAGAATGTAAGAAATCACATTTTGAGGTCATTATCATGAATGTTCGAGAATTTTTACGTGAATACAGTCGCGGCGATCGCAATTTTGCTGGGGTAATCTTGCATGGCACTGATTTGAGTTACCGCCAGCTCAGTGGCATCGATTTGAGACAGGCTGATTTAAGTGGAGCCAATTTGAAAGGGGTGGATCTCACCCAGGCCAATCTCCGCTACGCCAATCTCGCTAATGCCGACCTGACGAATGCTGTACTCAGTGGCGCTCAGTTAGAGGAAGTCAATCTTGTCGGCGCGATTTTGACCGGAGCCAAGCTCGATGGCAGTAGCCTCATTCGGGCTGATTTGCAATTAGCCGACTGTGCGCAGGCTGACCTGCAAGGGGCCAACCTATCGGATGCCAAGCTACATCGTGCTAACTTGCACCAAGCCAATTTGGCCGACGCCTGTATCGAGGGCGTCGATGTCGCCGATTTGAGCTTGAATGATGCAGCCGCGATCGCGTCAGGCGCAACTCATGCCGCCTTTGCGACGGCGGGTAGTGTCCCGGTTTAATTCCCCCATCAGCTAAGAGTGATGGGTAGACGCTGGCAGCCTGATCGGTCTCTTGATGGCTGGGAAATCGCTTTAATACTGCTTGATACTGCCGATGCTGAGCACTCCAGCCAGCATCGGCAGCCTTTTGGCATGTTACAGAGCGCGTTGCCTCTGCTTCCGCAGGATCTAGCTGTCGGAATTGACGCTTATGCGATCGCTCTACTTCTTCCTGGGTATGGTACTCATGGGGTTGGGCATCTATTTTCTTGCCCACAAAATTCCGTTTACCGCACATCCATATTCGGGGGGACGGGGGATGGCTGCGGACTTAGGGATCTGCAACTAAATAAAGTACCCGTTCAATCCGGTTTCGACTTCGCTCAACCTACCAGTATCGAGAGTTG
>NZ_JACSWC010000329.1 GCF_016888165.1 Halomicronema sp. CCY15110
CCCTGGTCGTGGTAGTTTTGTCGTGTGGTGAGAATTGAGCCTCACGACAGTTGAGGTCAGCGATCGCATTCAATCAATACTCAAGCCAAACTTCTCCTTGTCTCATGTTGCCCCTGCTAAACCCTGCTGATAGGGTGTCCAGAGTGATTGCCCTGGTGATGGAGTGCCACGATAATTGTCATTTTTCAAGTTGTGCCAGGATAATTGTCATTTCCGTATCTTGTGCCACGATATTTGACCGCTATCTGTATCTTTATTGAGGGATTCAGGCATCAAACATCGGAGCAAACCTCAGATGTGAACTGACCGCGATCGCTAGCACAGCCACGTTAATCGGGTGCAACTTGATCTTTTCTTCCAAGATACCGACTCTGCAAGGGTTTCAGAAGCAACTTTGTTAGGGGATGCCCTCAATCGCGATCGCTTGGTGCGGCCTAGTGCAAATAGGTGCAAGCCGGACTGAACTGAACTGAACTGAACTGAACTGAACTG
>NZ_JACSWC010000033.1 GCF_016888165.1 Halomicronema sp. CCY15110
CGTGGCCAGAACGGGTGCCTCCCGCCACTGTCCACCAGTACGCCGTGATTTATCTGTCTTTGCAAAGCGCTGCCTGCAACCAAGAAACACCTTTTTATGCAGCGGTGGCGCAACGGCTGGCCCAATGTCAGACGGTGCCCGATCAAACAGCTTGGCAACGGCTCTGGCAGGCTCCGTCATTTACCCGCATGAGCTTTGCCGAGGCGGTTCGTCAAGCCAGAGCAATGGGTATTTTGCCAGTGTTGTGCTTGGACGAGTTTGAACAACTGTTTGAACATCGGGAGCAGTTTGATGATCGGTTTTATGACAGCCTCAGAGACCTGATGAATAGCTGTGCGCTGATGCTCATCACGGCATCACGGCGGTTGTTGGATGAGTATCGCAACGAGCACAAATTGACCTCTAGCTTTTTTAACCTGGGACAGTGTGTCCGACTGGGGCGATTTTCTGACTGGGAGGCTCAGCAGCTAGTAGCCCTGCCAGAACCGGCTCAAGCGGCCCTGAGTGCGCCTCATCAGCAACACGCTTTGCAATGGGGGCAACGGCATCCGTTGTTGCTACAACTGGCGGGCCAAAAACTCTGGGAGGCGCAGCAATCTGGTTATGCAGTGAGCTGGGCGCAGCGCCAGTTTCGCCCCGAAGCCGCCCGCCTCCATCGCGAACTTCGGGCTCCCCGCAATTGGCCCCGCCCCCTTTACTGGCTAGTCTTTCAGTTGCCAGAGGGAGCAGGCGGTTTGGCCAATCGAAGCTTTAATGGGCTTGAACGTCTCTTGCAGCTTGGCCCCATACCCGCCATTGCCATAATTGCCTTGCTAGTGGCGACTGGCCTCATTACTCAACAACAACTGCAAAAGGGTGGAGCACTGTGGCAACAGATTCGCGAGGCACTAGGGCTTAGCTGATGACGAGTACTGATCGCTTACAAGCCTTTGGCAACTATGTGGGGGAATGTGCCCGCCTGTTGTATTGGAGCTACTTTAAGCCCTTTACATTTAACCGTTGGCTCCAGCAGGAGATCGATCCGGATTTGTCAATCTTTGATAATCCGTTTAGCAAAGCGGAGCGCTTTAGCGACAATCCACGTCTGGCGCGGTACGCCGATCAGGTCTGGTGGCTCTCTCTGGTAACACCGCTCGTCGTTGTCGGCCTGGTGGCTGTGCCCTACGGTTGGCTGGCTCAACCCTTTGACTGGTCACGCAGCAGCTTATTTTTGCTGGGGTGGGTGCTGGGGTTAGGGCTGATACGGCAAGGCGATACCCGTTGGTCTGATAAATCGACAAATCTTCTTTGGATATATACCCTGATTGGGTTATTGATGGCGACCAGTGCCAATTTTTTCCCAGAAGTTATTGGCCCGATTCAACAGGCTATCTTTGGCTCACCGCTAATGCTCGTGGCGGTCGGCGTGGCGGTCGGCGTGGCGGTCGGCGTGGCGGTCGGCGTGGCGGTCGGCGTGGCGGTCGGCGTG
>NZ_JACSWC010000330.1 GCF_016888165.1 Halomicronema sp. CCY15110
CTCAACCTACCAGTATCGAGAGTTGAGCGGAGTCGAAACTCGGTTCATGGGGATCTTTTTTGCGCGCAAGTCCCTAACCTGCACGCTCTGCTCCCTAGGCTGCCCCCACTACCGACATTTCAACTAGGCCAGCGATCGCGACCGCCACCAACACGACTAAGGCATAACGAGGCACGTTGCCACCACCGTAAGTCACATTGTCGGATTGCCGTTGCAGGGCTGCATAGATGTTGGGAGTCCCCAGCATAAAGAAAAGGAGTCCCAAGATGCTCATCCGAGGCTTGAGCTGAGGCGTAGAGTTTGAGCGGTTGGTTTCTAACATGATTTAGGTAGTGAGGGAGCGAACGGGAGATGTCGAGCGTCTAGCCGAGTGACCCATGATTCGATGCAAGCTGAGCCACACCTTATTTCGGTCAGGATATTTCAAAAGATTTTCTTTAGTTACATAGTATTAAGATTAGCTGAAATTGCCCTGGGGAAACTCACTTACGTGCATTTTTATTTTTGTCACGAATAAAACCTGAGTGTTTTTGCGGGCAGGGGCAGGGTATCAGATTTGGCCGGCACCACTGGCACGGGACTGACCAATGGGGCACGGAGTTTGCGCAACCTTGGCTTCTGGTGGGGGGCAGGCAGATGACTCACAAGGGGGACTTGGCTTGGTATGCTCATTGCCAGTGACCTCAGGAATGTGATTTTTGTTTGCTGCCATTACCACGACTGCCACGGGGGCACGATCGCTGATTCCCGTTTGTCAGGCATTACCGGCGACCCTCTGGTTGCCCGAGCAGTTGGCTCCGACGATCGATTTGCCTGCCGACCTCGTTGTTGAAAGCTATTCCGGAGCCTTGAAAACCGTCGTTGCGAAGCTGTGGCCCGCTCAAACCGGGCTGATTTTCGCGTTGGCGGCTGGGGCAGTGGTGCGTTTGATCGCGCCCTTGCTAAATGACAAAGCCACAGATCCTGCGGTGGTGGTGGTGGACGACGCGGGACAATTTGCCATCAGTCTTTGTGGCGGTCATCAAGGGGGGGGCGATCGCCTGACTCAACGCATCAGTCAGCTATTAGCCGCGACACCAGTCATTACTAGCGCGACCGATCAGCTACACCTGCCAGGGATAGACGTGCTTGGCGAACCGTTTGGCTGGCAGCGTGGGGTCGGCAACTGGACGGGGGTAGCGAGTGCGATCGCCCGAGGCGAAGCGATCCAGGTCATCCAAGAGGCGGGCACGACGCTGTGGCAACACCATTTGCCAGCGACCCAGCCGTTTCAGTTTGGCTGGCCGGAAGTCCCGAGTCCGGCGGATCAGCCATCGCCTTCACCGCAAGCCAGAGTGTGGATTAGTCCGATTCAGCGGCGGTTTGATGCCGATGCGGCGATGCCCAAAGTGCAGTGGCATCCGCGCGTACTCTGGGTGGGGTTGGGGTGCGAGCGGGGCACCTCCCAGGCGTTGATGGAGCGGGCGATCGCCGACGCCTTGCGATCGCGGCATTTGGCACTGGCTGCCGTTGCGGGCATTGCCACGCTGGATCTCAAAGCCGATGAAACGGGCCTGCTGGCGCTGTGTCAGGCTCACGATTGGCCATTACGGTGCTTTACTGCCGCTGAATTGCGAACAGTGACCGTGCCGCATCCTTCCCCCATTGTCGAGCAGGCGGTGGGTACCCCCAGCGTGGCGGAGGCAGCGGCGATTCGGGCCGCGCTGGCGATCGCGCCGCCAGCGTCATCAGCCGGAGATTGTCCCGTCAAGACTGTGGACAATTGCCTCTGTATCACCAAGCAAGTCCTGCGCGAGGTGGGGGAGCCGGGCGCGGTCACTGTGGCCGTCGCAGCAGCTAATGGGGAGTATACCGGGCGCACGGGACAGTTGAGTTTGGTGGGCACCGGCCCCGGCAGTCTGGACCAAATTACCCCTGCGGCCAAAGCCGCCTTGTCTCAAGCGGATGCCATCATTGGCTACAGCCTTTATGTCGATCTGATTCGGCCATTATTGCGACCGGGGCAAATTGTCGAAGGGTGGCCGATCACCCAGGAGCAGCAGCGGGCGGAGCGGGCGATCGCCCTGGCCCAGTGGGGGCTCACAGTGGCCGTGATCTCATCGGGCGACTGCGGCATTTACGCGATGGCGGGCTTGGTGCTCGAAACCTTGCAAGCCCAGGGCTGGGATGGACAGACCCCAAGCGTGACCAGCTATCCCGGTATTTCGGCGTTGCAGGCGGCGGCAGCCCGCGTGGGAGCACCGCTCATGCACGACTTTTGCGCCATTAGTCTCAGCGATTTGCTCACCCCCTGGCCCGTGATTGAAAAACGCCTGGCGGCGGCGGCAGCAGCAGATTTTGTCATCGCCTTATACAATCCCAAGTCGCAAAAGCGCATTGAGCAAATTGCGATCGCCCAACAGCTCATCCTGCAACAGCGCTCGACTGAGACCCCGGTAGCCCTGGTGCGATCGGCCTATCGTCCCAATGAAAGTATCCTGGTCACCACGCTAGGCGACCTGCTGAACCACCCCATCGACATGCTGACGACCGTGATCATCGGTAATCGCAGCACCCAACTTTATGCCAATAAACTGATTACCCCCCGAGGTTATGCGGTATAGCTGGTGGTGCTCATGGGCGCTACCGGATTGATGATGGACGTTGCCCTAGCAATTGGCTTGGTAGTTGCCGGACTTGCCGCCAGTTTTTTGCAATAGTCGCACGGCCTCAATCGTCATCGATTTCTCCAGGGCTTTGGCCATGTCGTATAGCGTCAGTGCCGCTACTGATACCGCTGTCAACGCTTCCATCTCGACCCCGGTTTCCGCTTTGGTTCTCACCAAGGCTTGAATGCGATAACCTGGCAGCGATTGCTCAGCCTCAATCATTACCTGCACCTTACTCAGCGGCAACGGATGGCACAGGGGAATTAACGTGGCGGTTTGCTTGGCCGCCATGATGCCAGCGAGGCGGGCTGTGCCCAACACATCCCCTTTGGGACTGTTGCCCTGCTCAATCTGTTCGAGGGTCGCGAGGGACATGGTGATGCACCCTTCCGCGATCGCCTCACGCACGGTCGCGATCTTATGAGAGACGTCAACCATGTGGGCTTCCCCTTGTTCATTCAGGTGAGTCAGGGGTTTCGAGATATTTTCTGCCTGGGTCATCGAAAATCACTATTTTTGCGTCATAGTCTGTGTTACTATTTAACTCCTATAAGGGCGTGTAGCTCAGTGGACTAGAGCACGTGGCTACGGACCACGGTGTCGGGGGTTCGAATCCCTCCTCGCCCGTTGAATCAATCTAAAGCGTCTTAGCAGACTTCTCAGGGCGTTTTGTATTATCCAGAGCTTTTTGTCTTCGTTCTGGAATTAATGTCATTTTCCAGAATTAGTGTCGCTAATCTTTTTGACACTTCAGGCGAGGAGGGATTCGTTTCAGCTGAGCAAACTCGGCGCTAGCTCACCCGTATTAGTGCCGGTTAAACAGCCGATCGTACTAATGCCCAGCATCATGACCAAAGTAAACGGCAGACGGTGCATCATCTAGCACCCAAGGAGACGACTTTGGATCATATTTGAATCTATTCAAAATCAATCGGACGGGTGATTCAGGTGAATTTCGCGGTTAGACAATCTTCGATAAATCACTTCAATGGAAAAAGCCAGGCCCACCATTAAAACGACAACCCCAAGGTTGCGTGGCTGGGTTTGGGCCGTTTGAGCTAACAATACAGTTACAGCGCCTAGGCAGGCCGCCGTTCCCAACAACGAAATCCAGCGGTAGCTATGGGTACGACGATACAGCCGGACGTTGGCAAAATTCACGACCGCAAAGATCAGCAGAAATCCCGAACTGCCCATAGTGGAGATGCTGGAGAGGTCAAAGACGTTGGCTATCAACAGGGTCACAGCGCTGGTCAGCAATAGTCCTTCAATCGGCTGATTCCAGATCTTTTTTTCGAGGGCGGCGGGCAGCTCTCCCGATTTGGCAATGATGAAGCTCAGGCGGGACGTGCCATAGAGGGTGGCATTGAGGGCAGAGGCGGTTGAAAGCATCGCCGCGATCGCAATCAAGCTAAACCCAGCCTGCCCCAGGAACGGTTTGGCCGCTGCTGCCAGGGCATACTCCTTCGCCGTAATAATTTGATCCAGCGGTAAGGAACCCACAGTGATGCCCGCAATCAGGATGTATAGGACAAGCACAAATATCACTGCTGAATAATAGGCGCGGGGTAGAGTGCGCTCAGGATGTTGCACATCTTCGGCGGTGTTGGCCATCAACTCAAAGCCCTCGAACGCCAGGAAAATAATCATGCCGCCAGAGATCACAGCCAGGGGCGACGCCCAGGTGGAAGGCTGTAACTGCGCCCAGTCAACACCGCGCGCGCCTATACCAATAAAAATCCCCAGGATCATTAATTTGAAGGCTACAATCCAGCTTTCAGCCCGGCCAATCAAATCGGCACTCAGTAGATTCAGCCCGGTAATGCCGATAATGGCTCCACTGATTAGTAAGTGTCTGGCCCAAACTTGAGCCGTCTCGGGGAAGAAAACCGACCCGTAGCTGCCAAAGGCAGAGGCATAAAGGGACAGCATCACGATATAGCTCAGCCACAGCAGCAGATTCATGCCGCCAGTAAACAGGCCAGTGCCATAGGCCTGGTTGAGAAAGGTGACGGTGCCTCCCCGACTGGGGAAGGCCAGCGAGAGTTGGACGTAGGCATAGGTGGTGAGTAAGGCTACCAGACCGGCGATCGCAAATGCTAGCGGTGCGCCACCCTGGGCCAGCTGTACCGATAACCCCAATACTGCGAAGATGCCGCCGCCGACCATGCCACCGATGCCGACCGCAACTACTGACCAAAACCCCATGGTGCGCTTTGCCATATAGAATTGCCTCTGCTTAATGTTTGTAGCCGGTCGATGGGGCTGGGCTGGGCTGAATCAAGTTAGCCACCAAACTTGTCTAGCCGATCTGGTGAGACGCGCCAAGTCCCGCACCACTAAGTAGGAAGGCTGATTCAAATATAAGATAGCAGGGTTGTTCAGAGTATCCTGCTATGCCTGCTCCGTTGCGGATTGTTCTCAACGCCGAGGAAGAATGACCGTTAAATGAATTGCGCGGGACTCAGAGCGTGCCGTATCGGACACGAGACCGGGCGCACATGCTGCGCCTGAATGCGCAAGGCTGGAATGTGCCCGCGACGCCCAAATTTTCGAGTGTCATGAGCAGCTTGTCAGAGCGACCCTCCGACGCTGGGAAAGCAATGGCTTAGGGGGATTATGGGAATCCCCTGGACGCGGTGCGAAACCCAAATGGCACCCCGCTGATTTGGCGTATTTGACCGAGTGCCTGGAGCAAGAGGCCTCGACCTACACCAGTGTGCAACTGGCCCCAAAGCTGAAGCAGGAGCGATTAGTCGACCTCAGTAGTGACCGTCTACGCCGCTTGCTCAAAAAAAGATATCGGTGGAAACGAACCCGGCAAAGCCACCGAAAAAAGCAAGACCCGGTGCAAGCAGCCGTTAAGCAGTCCGATTTGGAGACCTTAGAGCTGGCGACGCAGGCGGGTTGGGTGGACTTAAATACCTCGATGAAGCCGGATTCTGCCTCTGGAGTCCAGTCAGCTACAGCTATCGTCCCATCGGTGAACAGAAGCGGCTGGAACAAACGTCTAAGCGCTATGGTCGTCGCATCAGCATGTTGGGATTGTGGCCGCCCGCACAGGGGTTCGAGTATGCGCTTGCGCAAGGTGGTCTCAAGGGCAAGAGCTATCTTGAGGTGATGGATTGGGTCGCTCAGAAGGCCTCACAAACCTGGACTGAGACCGGGCGCATCACGGTCATCGTGCAGGATAACGGTTCGCTGCATAAAAGCCGTCTGGTGCAGGAGCAGTGGCCACGCTGGCAGGACCAGGGATGGTTCATCTTCTTCCTTATCCCCTATTGCTCGGAGATGAATCCGATTGAAACTCAATGGCGGCAGTTGAAAGCCCACGAAATTGCCGGTCAGATGTTTGACAACGAATACGACTTAGCGATGACCGTCATTCCGACGTGATGAAGGGTCGAGAGAAATCCTCTCGGGTGGCAATCGCTATGTCCACTGTGAAAGACGGTTCTCGATCGCGGTCTTTGAATCAGCCGTGATGACGGTTTTTCGGGATTGGGGGGTGGAGCCAGTACCCACGGTGGTCTGTGGGCAATCGGAGTTTTCCTCGCCTCATATTCCTCATGAGGCCAATCCTCAGCGGGTTGGTGGGGGCGTGAAGGATCTTCAGTGGTTGGTGATGGATTACCTGGCTGAGCGGTCTTTCGATCCCGGTCAGGAGGCGGATGAGGTGAGCGGTGGCGATCTCCAACACAATCTGCGCCGCCGACCCTGTCTGAGCCGCCGACTCAGCGGGGTCTGAGACAGCTGCCGACTCCGTGGGGCCAGAACCGCAACCGACTAACCCGATGCCAAACAGACCAGCATCTAAATTCCCCAGAAAGAACTGGTTTTTACGACTCATAACCACCTCACACAATCTTGATGACAGGGGTGTTCATGCGAGCATTCACATATCTTTTGGCTCGCTTAATCGCCTCTGTTTGGGTGAAAGCACAGGGGACCGCCAACGCGCAGCCCGCCGCGTGATTTGCCCAAACGGCATACAGAACTTGACCAGCCTCTGCGCTCTGGTCAACCTCTAGTCGCCAGCCCCGATAGGTGAACGACCAAACGATGTGGGGGTAATCAGGGTTCAGAATCATAATTGAATGGGATAAAACCGAATAAAACAGCTCTGCCTCGGCGAGACAGAGCCGCGCAGGCAGACTTCAAATTCAACAACAAAATGGAATTGGCCCAGTCAGTGGAAGCCATGAACAGGCTCAGGATGACTCAAGCAGCGGCCAGGTTGTGGGCGGCAAAATCCCAATTGGCTAGGTTGCCTAAGAAGGCTCCGATATAGTCAGGGCGCTTGTTTTGGTAATCCAAGTAGTAGGCGTGCTCCCAAACATCCATGGTCAGCAACGGCACCTGCCCACTAGTCAGGGGATTATCGGCGTTCAGGGTTTTTGTGACTTTGAGGGTGTCATTATCCAGCACCAGCCAGGCCCAGCCGCTACCAAACTGCGTCGCTCCGGCATCCTTAAAGGCTTCGGCAAATTTCTCAAAGCTACCAAAGTCCGCCTCAATCTTCTTTGCCAGATCGCCCGTGGGCATCCCGCCCCCGCCGGGCTTCATGCTGTTCCAGTAGAAGGTGTGGTTCCAGGCTTGAGCCGCGTTGTTGAACATCCCGCTCTTGTCGGAGTTACCGGCGATCGCCTTAATCACCGCTTCAATCGGCTGGCTATCTAAGTCAGTGCCTGCCACCGCCGCATTAAATTTACTCACATAAGCGGCATGATGCTTGTCGTGGTGAAACTTTAAAGTGCTCTTGGAAATATGAGGTTCAAGAGCCGTGTAGTTGTAGGGTAAAGTCGGGAGCTCGTAAGCCATCAGAATTTAGTTCTCTCTCAACGAATATCGTAACTTTTTGAGGGGAATGTATTGATAAAAATCGATATCTCTCAGGCATTGAACGCATCACAATAAGTTCGCCGTGCCTAGTCAAGACGGACTTAGTTTCAATATTTTTCCACCCACAAGAAACCTATCAAATCTCTCACCGATGTTCTATGCCCCTAAGGGGTATTAGCTTAGGTTCAATTGATAACTCCATGCAGTAAATAGCTGGGCCTAATTAAATGTTCAACCAGTCGCTGACTTCGACTCCGCTCAGTCAACTATATGGCTTGTTAGATTGGGGGTTGAGGGTTGAGCGAAGTCGAAACCCGTCTATAGGATGATTGGGCCTGTCTACTTAGTGCGATCGCAGCTCAATCATTAAGTCAGGATAAAAAGCGATCTAGCGCCGCTTTCAGTTGCTCAAGTTCTTCCTGGATGTTGCCTTCTTCCGCCGCCCGGGTGAGGCAATCGCTCAGATGCTCATCCAAAATGATGCGGGCTACACGCCCCAAAGCAGCCCGCACAGAAACGATTTGCACTAAAACGTCAGGACAAGCGCGCTGATTGCGAATCATGGTTTGAATACCCCGAACTTGACCTTCAATACGGGCCAGTCGGTTAATAATGCGCTGGAGCGATTCAGGATTATGAACGTGCTGGTGAGTGATTGCCGACCCATCTCCATGACGGTGCAGCGAAGGGCTTTGCTCATCGGCAGGGTTGGGCTTTCTAATGGTCATAACTTAGTGCAAAGCCCATGTGTTGTGGTTAGAAAAAACCGATCAAAAATAGAGCTTTCAAACTGAGACAAAACTCAATAAGACAATATTATTCATAGCAAAATATCAGTTTGCCGACTGATTTTCTATGCCCCTTGGGGGCATTACTCTCAGGGAAATTTAAGCATTCGACGACAAAAGACGCGATGCTAACGTTGCCATGACTGCCTCAAATCGTGACAAAGCATCACCCCATCCACGACAAAAGGGCGGGGAGCCGTCGCGGGACTGTAATCGGTGACGTTCAGTTCTCGGGGGTAATCGGGTGTCGCCTGGAGTCGCTCGCCAGCCTGCAAGCTAATGCGGCTGCCCGGCCCGATGTAGGTTGGCTACCCCATCCACCGTGCACCTGAATACCTAATATTCGTCCCCGTAGCGGGGGGACTCGCGATCGCCGACATCGCTTCCCCAAACCAACACAGGGAGCAAACGAAGATTTCCAGGGATCGCTTCCCCAGGCCTTTTGCCATTAACCAGCCGACAACCTGCTTGAAATCGTCAAGCCTTTGCAATATTTGTTTACAAGATGTTACGCTTGCCTCAAGGTGAAAACAGAGAAACTCGCATGGCAGTTCGTGGATACACGACGGAAGTAGATAGACGTTTAAATAACTTGGCCGTTGAGCCTGAATTTCACGTCGATGACACCCAGCATTTTGGGTTTAACCAATATGTAGAAAAACTGAACGGGCGCTTAGTCATGGTAGGTTTTGTATCACCGATCACCTTTGAACTCGCGACAGGCCAAGAGTCATCACTTGGTTGACTTATCCACAAAGCAGTCTGCCCCGTCACGGCAATCCCCCCTACCCGCATTTATGTTTGGGGGCCAGTAATAGATGATAAAGAGTAGTTGTTGTTACGCTTCACCGTCGATAGGGATAAAAGGCTGGCTCATAGAGCGTTTTACTGTTGCTAGTGAGCCTGCTCAGGTTTTATGGAATCACATCTATGAAATCTGACGACTTAATCAAATGAATCAGCCCTACTCAGTTTTATAAGGAGGCACAAAATGCCGTTCACCATTGACTCAGCTCGTAACATTTTCCCGAATACCCTGACAGCTGATGCGGTTCCCGCCACCATCGCCCGGTTCAATCAGTTGAGTGCCGAAGATCAGCTGGCCTTGATTTGGTTTGCTTATCTAGAAATGGGCAACAGTTTGACGATTGCTGCTCCGGGGGCAGCCAGTATGCAGTTTGCTGAGCCCACTTTAGAAGCCATTCAGAATATGTCTTTTCAAGAACAATCTCAGTTGATGTGCGATTTGGCCAATCGGACAGATACTCCCACTGGTCGCACCTATGCATCTTGGTCTCCCAATATCAAATTGGGATTCTGGTATCGCTTGGGAGAATGGATGGAAGCTGGAAAGGTTGCGCCGATTCCCCAAGGATACAAGCTCTCGGCGAATGCTTCCGCTGTGTTGGACTCCATCAAGTCACTGGAACCCGGTCAGCAAATCACAGTTCTACGCAATGCTGTCGTAGACATGGGGTTTGATACCAGTAAGTTGGGAACTGCCCAGCGGGTGGCTGAGCCCGTCGTGCCCCCAAAGGACATGAATCAGCGCCAGCGAGTCGCGATCGCCGGAGTAACGCACCCGACAATCTTGTCCTATATGGATAATTTGAATGCCAATGACTTTGATGCCCTCATCGAGTTGTTTGCCCCCGATGGCGCACTGCAACCGCCCTTCCAACGGCCCATTGTTGGCAAAGAGAGCATCATGCGCTTCTTCAGAGAAGAGTGTCAGAACCTCAAATTGCTACCTGAGTACGGTGTTTCAGAACCTGCTGAAGATGGCTTTACCCAGATCAAAGTCACTGGAAAGGTGCAAACCCCTTGGTTTGGCGGGGGAGTCGGCATGAATATTGCCTGGCGCTTTCTTTTGAACTCCGACGGTAAGATTTTCTTTATCGCGATCGATCTGCTAGCCTCGCCCAAAGAATTGCTCAACCTGGGCCGATAACAGTTAAGTTCGTCCTTGCTAAAGTGCTTTCAGCCACCCCCCGAGGTTTCCTCGGGGGGTGTTGTGTCTCATGGGCGGCGACAAGCCGAATTATGAGTGTGGTGTAAAGTTTTGCAAAATAGCCGATATCGAGTCATATTAAGGTTGTGGATTTGATATCTCAATAGTTAGCGATGCCGGTCAGTAAAACTCAGTGGTTAAGCCAGGAAATGGCAGTTGCAAAGACAGCGCTAAGGACTGCCTACGAGCGGGAAACCGCAAGTGTGGTTCAATCCGTACGGAAAAAAGCGAGTGAAATCTCTCATATAGACGACCTTTGGCAGTTAAATGACTATTTGAGTGCTCGGCGCTTTGATCTGGATGGTAAGTACGACGATAGAGAAGAAGAAGTATTGTTCGTCCTCGCCAAACTCATGAAAGAGGGTTGGCTAACGGCGGCAGATTTGGATGGGCTGGACTCTGAGAAGTTGACCAAAATGAAAGCGCTGATCCATATCCTTTAGTGGATGTAGAGCATGTCTAATAATCTGTCATCGCTTTGACCCATCGAAGTTTTACAAGACTCTGGTGAATCGAGTAAATCTCTGTAGCTCAGACAAGGTTTACCCGTGTGTCGAAAGAGCATAATTCTTACTGAGCTGATTTACCGCACGCTTGTCTGACTGATGCTGACCTCACCCGCACCGACTTGACAAAAGCGAATTTACACGGGGCAACTGGCTATTCAGCCTTTTTGCTCACGCAAACCATCGAAGTTCGGGTGGATTAACTTTGCCAAAACCTGGAATGGGCATTTAGCCATGCTGGGTTTTGGCATCGGCATCGCCACTGAAGCCTTGACGGGGCAGGACATTCTGTCTCAGCTAGGGTTGAGGTGACGCCAGCCTCCTTACCCCCTCCTACTTACACAGCTAAACAATTAACCGGAGCAACTGACTTGCTCCGGTTTTATTTTGCATTAAACTAGGAATGATTATCATTCTTGTCGAGCATTGCCATGGTCAACACCGCGATCGATACAGTGCCCGTGACCGTCCTGACGGGCTATTTGGGGGCAGGAAAAACGACTCTGCTGAACCGCATCCTCACCTACGAGCACGGCAAAAAGGTGGCGGTCATCGTCAACGAGTTTGGGGAAGTGGGTATCGACAATCAGCTGGTGATCGACGCCGACGAAGAAATCTTTGAGATGAATAACGGCTGCATCTGCTGCACCGTGCGGGGCGACCTGATTCGCATCATCGGCAACCTGATGAAGCGGCGCGACCAATTTGACCATCTGGTGATTGAAACCACTGGCCTGGCCGATCCGGCCCCCGTCATCCAGACCTTCTTTGTGGATGAAGACATGCAGGGGAAGCTCAACCTGGATGCGGTGGTAACGGTAGTCGATGCCAAGCACATCCACGACCATTGGGACGCCGACGAAGCCCAGGAGCAGATTGCCTTCGCCGATGTGATTTTGCTGAACAAGACAGACTTGGTCAGTGAACTGGACCTGGCAGCTCTGGAATCCCGGATTCGCACCATGAACGCCATGGCGAAGGTGTATCGCACCCGCGATGCTGCCGTTGGTATGGATGCCATCCTTGGCGTCAATGCCTTTGACCTGAACCGGGCGCTGGAAATTGACCCTGACTTTTTGGGCGAAGATGCCCACGAACACGACGAAACCGTCGGCTCCATTGCCCTGGTGGAAGCAGGGGGACTGAATTTCGACAAACTCAACACCTGGCTGGGAGAACTGCTGCGCACCCAGGGACCCGACATCTTCCGCATGAAAGGCATCCTCAACATTGCCGGAGAAGACCAGCGGTTTGTGTTCCAGGGCGTTCACATGCTGTTCGATGGACGCCCGGATCGCCCCTGGAAGCCGACTGAAACCCGCAAAAATGAGCTGGTCTTCATCGGTCGCAACCTGAACGAAGCCCAACTGCGGGAGGACTTTCGCGCGTGCCTGCTCTAACCCAAACCCTGCTGGAGCGGCGATCGCACGGCACCCTGAACGACTACATCACGGCGATGGCCTGGTCTCCTATTCCCTTAATGCTGGCGATCGCCTCCGCTGCCGGAGAAATCCTCCTGGTCAATCCCGAAACCCAGGCCGAGATCATCCTTCAGGAAGCCAACGGCCAATCCATCGATTGCCTCGCCTTCTCCGCCGATGGTCACTACCTCGCCGCCGGAGGCCAATCCGGCAAACTCATCATCTGGCCCCTACATTCACCCTCTCACTCATCCACCCAGCCACCCAGCCACCCGCCCACTCTCCTCCCTCACCCCCTCACCTGGCTCGACCGCCTCACCTGGAACCCCACCAGTAACGAACTGGCCTTTAGCCTCGGTCGTTATGCCCAGATCTGGGATGCCGAAGCTGAAGAGATAGTTGCCACCCTGCAATTTGAGACCTCCTCCTTCCTCGACTTAGCCTGGCACCCCCAGGGCCAACACCTGGCCGTCAGCGGACATCAGGGCATTAAAATCTGGCCCCGAGACGACTGGGACGCTGATCCAGTCGTCCGAGAAATTGCCGCCGCCAGCATTGCGATCGCCCTCTCCCCCGATGGTCATTACCTGGCCTCCGGCAACCTGGACCGCACCCTGCTGGTGTGGCCCTTCGAGAGCGCCACCCCCTGGCAGATGCGCGGCTTCCCCGGCAAAGTTCGCCAACTCGCCTGGTCAGACATCACCGTCGGTCAGGCTCCGCTCCTTGCTTCTGCCAGCGATACCGCCGTCGTCATCTGGCGCAAGCACAGTGACGCCAGCGATGGCTGGGATGCCCAGGTTCTCGACTTGCATGAGCAGCGAGTCAATGCGATCGCCTTTCAACCCGGCAGCACCCTCCTCGCCTCCGCCGCCGAAGACGGCTGGGTCTGCCTCTGGAAAAGGGCTCAACAAGCCACTCAAATCCTAGAGGGTGCTCCACAGGGCTTCTCCACCCTCGCCTGGAGCCCCAATGGGCAATGGCTCGCCGCCGGTGGGCAACAGGGAGAGTGGTTGGTATGGAAGCAGCGGAGTCGGGGAAGGGGGTTCGGATAGGGAGTGGATAAGTGAATGGGTCGGTGGGTGATGGGTGTTGGGAGCAAATCGCTATAGCGGTGTGCAGGCCAGTTAAGTACACCCGAGATTCGGCAAGCACGATGATGACTCGCATTGAATTTTGAAGCTGTACTTAACCAAAGCGGGCACCGCTATAAGTTTCTAATCAACTGGGTCTCGAGACTGATCTTGACTCAAGAAAGTGGACAGGTAGTTTAAGCGGCCTTCAAACCCTCTAGAGAGAGCCAATAGTT
>NZ_JACSWC010000331.1 GCF_016888165.1 Halomicronema sp. CCY15110
CACAGATGGCTCCCCTTCTCAATCTGAGAATCTAGCTACATCAATACTCTCAGGACTTTTCTGCACCACTAAGGTAGGTTCTCTATGGCTGGTTTATACAAGAGAGGAAATCGTGCAGTTTCATAGTCTGTAACCCAGTAGCAATTGGATACCGATACACACCCAAGCCAGCCTAGCAACAATTCTTGCTGATCCGCACTCCAGCCCTTAACTCTGCTCGCATCAGTAAATTGCCCCAAAGAAGATCCAAATTCGGTTCTGCACCCAACAATGTCCCCCAACCTTACCTGGATTCCATCGAGCCTTGGTGCCGTTTTGTTATTTGTATTAATTGGAGTTGAGCAGATATAAGGCTCTGCGACTCTCCTTGCCCCCATATCTACGAAAATGGGGTCTGAATCGTACTCACTGGACGACTCTGGCTGATCCCGTTTTGGCAAAATCCGTTGTTCAGTTTCTATTTCCTGACCAATGGATTGCAAAATCCGGAGCGGTTGCAACTGTTTCAAGCTGCCTAAAATGTTTGCTTTTACAATCACTTGAGACCAATCAAGCTCACCCTTTTTGCTTCGTTTTGAGTTTTTGCAATCCTTACGTCCTCTTCCATCTTCAGGATGACGGTAAGGGGCATCGAGTCGATTTAGGTATTCTTGATCAACTGTTTCTACTCTTAAAATCCCTCCACCTGCATCAGAATATTCCATGTCATAGGCCAATATTGGTACACCCAAATTCAAGCCAGCTTGAGCAGCAGCCCTGAGACTACCACCGCGCATACGAGATGCCTTCATGACCCAGATCACAGAATCGACCTCATCAACTGCGCTGAGGTCAAGCAATCGCTCAACAAACTGATCTTCGGCTAGACCGCTTTGCTGTACCTCAACTGCACTGATATGTGGTGGCGTACCTCCAATACCGGGCCTTGTCACCAATAGATCTGGTCGACGACCACCATCCACTCTGAATTCGGTTTCCACCTCCAAGCCCAAATCCTGAAATACCCTAGCTAGCTTTAGTTTGAGACGCAAATGCTCAGCCGTTTCACATTGATGACCTGGGTTATGTCGGAAGCTTGGTCGGCGGCCATTAGGTGCCCCTGGGTGTGGCTCTGTAGCAATCACAAACGTTGTATTAATACTGGGGTGTAGATGTTCGTCAGATACCAGGCCACACTTGCGGATCGCATTGGTAATTGCTGGATCGCGTATGGCATCCTCTCGCTGAGATGCGTCAATTAGACGACCGCCTTCTAGTGAGTATCCTTTTTCAATCAACATACGGCCGCCACAGTCCGGACAACAATGTATCCCTGGCGCAAAGTGATCGCGTTGTTTTACCAAAGGAATTTGCCGATGCTCAATTTCTCGCCAAGCAATGTAGACATGATCCGACAGCCCAATGGCTGACTTCAAATCAAAGGTGGCTACCGTCATAACAGTTTTCTAGATTGGTACCTTTATTCTAGTGCCAGTCTAGCCCAGTGTCAGAAGGATGTATGTTCGTATTGGCACTTAGCTACTAAGTGCTAATACTGTTTCAGGTGCAAAACTTTTGAGATGTGAACTTGAAAATTTGGAAACCTTACTTTCACGCTTCGATTAGAAATTGGGGACGATTTCGGTGACGACGCGATCGCCGCCATCCACCACGACGGTCTGGTCTGCGATGCGGCCCTGGGCGCGCGCGCCACGAATTGTGAGTTGTGGGTTGCTTTGTTGGTAGGCGACGTTGCCTTCTGCCAAGACCGTCTGGTCTTCGAGATTCCAGCGCAGTCGGTTCGTGGTCAAGCGACCGTTGTTCCGAGCTGCGATCGCCACCACGTCCTGATTAAACACCGCCACCTGCTCTTCCAGCACAAACTGGCCCCGCTGGGCCGTTATGGTGACTTGTTCCTCTGGGTTTACCACCCGTACCGACTGCTCAGCCTGAATGATTTGCTCATTGACTTCCCAAACCGCTTTTTCAGCCGTCAAGGTCAGTGGCCCATCCAATAACTGTCCCTGGACATCGCCGTCGATGGTGGCGCGGGCTTCATCCAGTTCCACCAGGCTACGCTGTCCTGTGAGTACCTGCATGACCTTCCCGTCTTCCAGACGCTCAACTTTGATGGGGCGATCGGTCTCTAAAGTTTCGTCGAGCCAACGCCACTGCAAGGTGTCACTCTGTAGTTTGATCCACGGTTCTACCTCGGGATCGGCGGTCACGGTCGTGGCAATCACATTGCCCAAAAACTCCATGCGCTGTTCGCCATCGTAAATGTAGGCTTCGTCGGCTTGCGCCCGCACTTGGGGATGACGGCCCGTAAGACCGTTGCGAATGATCATCAGCTTGTTGTTGGGCTGCCATTCCAGATTTTGGCCGTTAATCACCATCTCATTCTGAATGCCCGTGGCCACAATATTGTCTTCGAGGAAGAGCAGCTGGCCATTCTCGCGAATGATGCCCTGGTCAGCTCTGACCCGATAAAGCAGTTCACCGTCTTGATACAGTTCCCCTTCAGGATTGACCAAGTTGGCCACCTCTTGATTGGCGCTATAGGTGACTTCGTCGGCGTCTACTTTCCACAATAGATTCCCCGATTCATCGCGCTGCTCTAACGTGACATTGCGCAGGGTCAATTGTGGGTCAATCTGTTCGCTATCGTCAGCGGCGTTTTCCCACCAAGAACCTGAGGGGCTACAGGTTCTCACCCCCACCGCGATCGCCACAAATCCAGCAATCCCAGCCAATAGCCACCAAACGGGACGTTTCATACGCAAGTGACGGCAACAATAAACGCAATGGCCTTCGCCAGCTTAGCAGCCTCAACCGCTCCTGAGGGCAACAGTCGGCGACTCAGCATGGGCGATCGTCTACTTAAGACGGCTGCTGCGTCTTGATTTCCTCTTCCTCTGGTACTGACAGTGGCCGATAAGTATAGCTACTGCCTGGCCGGGGAAGTTTCTTCACTTCGCCTTTGATCTGCTCCAAATCAATATAGCGATCGGACACATTGATCAGGCTGTCGCTGGTCATCGATCGCAGGCTCACCACTTCAATGCGCGCGCCTCGGTAGCTGGCCGCATCCACCGCATAGGCCAGGTCTCCATCCCCACTGACCAAAATCGCTGTGTCGTAAAAATCGACCAGCGCAATCATATCGACCGCAATTTCAACATCTAGGTTGGCCTTTTTAGAGCCATCGGGCAGCTGCACCAAATCTTTGGCAATGACTCGATAGCCATTGCGCCGCATCCAGAGCAAAAAGCCCTGCTGCTTTTCATTCGTGCGATCGACCCCGGTGTAAAAGAAGGCGCGAAATAGGCGCGAACCGCCGGTCAATCGGCACAGCAATTTGGTGTAGTCAATCTCAATGCCGAGCTGCAACGCCGCATAAAATAGATTAGAACCGTCAATAAAAATCGCCACTCGTCCGCGATTTTCTAAGACCTGTTCTGGCGTAAAAATTGGATCTTCGCTCAGCATGTCGTGGTTGTTTAGCATCGCTTTTTATACCTGGTTTCTTAAGAATCTTGAGTGTAATAGCTGAAATAGCGAAGATGTGATTTTGGCCCACCTCTCTTAAGCTTCTACTTCAATCCGTTGGAAAATGGGTTTGGCTTTGCCGAGAGCTTGTCCGCCCGGCAATAAGCCCCAACCACTATGGGTTTGGTAAGGAAAATGCTGCCCGATTGCCAACTCATCAAAATTGCCCTCAAAGCCCAACTGGTTATAAATAGCCGTCGCCAAACTGGGCACAATCGGGGACAATAAATATCCAGCTAGCCTAACAGATTCCAAAACCGCATACAGTACAGCTTCGGTTTCGGCCTGCTCGCCCTGCTTGTATAAAGACCAAGGAGCCGTATCGTCCAGATATTTATTACTGGCCCGTACGAGCCCCAAGGCGGCTTCACAAGCTTCACTAAAGGCCAACCGATCAAATGCGGCCTGCACCTGCGTCGCGAGACCACTCCCTTTGCTTTGCAGCGGATGATCATCCTCAAAGGTCTCGGGGGCAACTGTCGGAATTTTATCGTCGCAATAACGGCCCGCCATCTTCAAAGTGCGATTTAAGAGATTCCCCAAATCGTTGGCCAGGTCCGCATTGAGGACGTTGATGAAGCGCGTTTCATTGAAATCACCGTCGCGGCCGAATTCAATTTCTTTTAAGAAATAAAATCGCACAGCATCGGCCCCGTACTGATCCACCAGAACTAACGGGTCAAGGGTATTGCCTAAGCTTTTACCCATTTTTTGTCCATCTTTAGTCAGAAAGCCATGGCCAAATACCCGACCTGGCAGCGGCAGACCTGCCGACATCAACATGGCCGGCCAGTAAACCGCATGGAACCGCAGAATGTCTTTGCCAATGAGGTGAATGTTGATGGGCCACCATTGCTTCAAGGCGTTGTCTAAAGTGGGCTCATCTTCAGGCTCTAGCAGGGCCGTCACATAGCCCAACAGCGCGTCGAACCAAACGTACAGCGTATGCTCAGGATCACTGGGCACGGGGAAGCCCCAATCCAAATTAACGCGGGAAATGGAGAAGTCTTGGAGGCCCTGCTGCACAAAACTCAACACTTCATTCCGGCGGCTGGTGGGCTGAATAAAGTCTGGCTGACCGGCGTAGAGCTGCTCCAACTTTTCCTGATACTTTGACAGCTTAAAGAAGTAATTATTTTCATCTCTCCATTCCACTTCTTTGTTGGTGTGAATGGGGCACAAATTCCCCTTCAAGAGATCACGCTCTTCTTTGAATTCTTCGCACGAGACGCAATACCAGCCTTGTTGACGGCCTTCATAAATGTCGCCATTTTCCCAAACGCGCTGATAAAAGGCTTTGACGATCGCTTCGTGACGCTCGGCGGTGGTGCGGCTAAAGCGATCGTAGCGAATATTCAACCGCTGCCAAAGATCCTGAAAGCCGCTGACAATTTCATCGCAGTGGTCTTGGGGGGCAACGCCGCGTTCTTCAGCCGTGCGCTGAATCTTTTGGCCGTGTTCGTCGGTGCCGGTGATCATCATGACTGGGTCGCCCAGCAACCGATGAAAACGGGCGATCGCATCCGCCGCGATCGTGGTGTATGCGCTGCCAATATGCGGTAACGCATTCACGTAGTAAAGCGGTGTCGTCACCGCAAAAGTGCTGGATTGATGCCCGACAGAACCCATAAATTTATAAAGACTCTAGAAGCTGAAAACAGTTAGCTTCCTTATGATACAGCAGAGCCCAGAATGCCGAAGAAGCAATCTATCAAGCCTGCTATCAGACTGTGGTTAGGGGCGAAATCGGTTGCGATACGATGAAAAATCTCGCTGAGAAATCAGGATTTAGTAACAGTAAAAGCCAGCGAGGGTAATGCTCTGTCGGCTCTACTGGCTGCCGTCCAAAAACGCGAGTGAAGACATCAAGCCAGCATCAGCAGGGTATGAATTTTCTGTCATCACAGGGGACAGTTCCCTGTTTTATCAGCCACGTCATTGTTGTTCATGCGGTAGGGAACCGTCGCCTGTGATGATCTCTGTGTCGCGATCGCGGCATCGCCAGTTCCGAACTAGTACAGCTCGGTGTAAATCCGCTGACCCATTGGCCCACTCTTCGAGAAGCCGCTCACTCCCGTTCTCCTAGTTTTGGGAGAACCAGTCTTGGGAGAAGGGGTTGGGGGATGTAGAGCTTTGCCCTTCCCGAAGGGTAGGCGGATCGGGATCGAGACTTATGCTACCGAGTACTAGCCCAAACTGAATTTACTAATTTACAGTTTCCCCCGTTGAGGAATTGGTGAGGGGTCGCTGCCACTCTTGCAGGCGTTGTTGGGCGGCGGGGTAGGCGGCGGTGCCGGACGGAATCTGTTGCACAATACTCACCGCTTCCGTTGGGTTGCTAAAGGCGGTGGACTCGGCAATGCCCATGACATCCCAACTCCACTGGTTCGCGGCCTGCTGAGCAAAGGACCAGTCGGCGCTGCTGGGGGGTACCTGTTGGGCCAGATTGATGGCGCGTACTAACGCGCTCACCGTTCCGGTTTCAGCCACTAACAATGCTTGCTGGTAGGCGTAGAGACTGGCTTCTGCGGCCTGCCAGTCGGCGATCGCTGCTTGGGCTTCGTCGTACACGGCTTCACTGGCGGGAATCTGTGACGCCACACTGATGGCCTGCCCCAAATCGCCCGCGTCGGCGAGCCGTTGGGCCTGGGTCAAAATGGGCCGATTATCCAGCCGTTGAATTTGCCAGCGCCAGTCGGCGGCTAAGTCTTGCGCTTCGTCGTAGAGAAAGCTGTTGCTGGAAATTTGCTGAACTTGGGTGATGGCGGCTTGCAGGCTGGCGCGATCGCCTGCGACGGCGGTGAGTTTCGCCTGATCGATGTAAGGCTGGTCTTCGATCAACGCGATGCTGCGCCGCCAGGTATCAATCTGGTCTTGGGTGTCATCCCAAAACGGATTGCTGGAGCTGATTTCCTCCGCTTCCGAGATCGCGGCCCGCAGACTATCCACGGTGCCGGGTCGGGCAATTTGCTGCGCCCAGTTGAGTTGGGCCACGCCTTCCAATTCGGCTTGCCATTGGCGGCGCAAGTCCCGCGCTTTGGCATACAAGGGGCGATCGCTGGTGATGCTTTGCAACCGTACGATCGCCGCTTCGTAGCCGGTGGTGGTGCGCGACCAGGTCAGCTCGTAGGCATCGGCCAGCGTTCGGAAGTCGGCCACTTCTTGCCCCAAGTCGACTGATTTAGGGATTTCGGCCAAAATTTTCAGGGCTTCGGCGCTGTTTTGCTCTTCCAGGGCATTTTCTGCTAAGGCCAGCAGATCCCGGCTTAACGACTTCAAAATGGCTTGGGCGTCGCTGTACAGGTAGCTCTCCTGGGAAATGGCGGCAACTTGTTCCAGTGCCGTCACGATGTCTTCGAGGATGCCACTACTGGCTGTCCGCTCGGCGTTCGCCAAGATGTTGACTTCTTCGCGGGTGCGGCTGATCAGACTGGTCAGCTCGTCGTAGCGAGTCGTGGCCCAGTATTCGTTATCGACCGATCGCAGCTGAATTGCCGCCGAAAAGGCTTCGCGGAAATTAGACGCTCGTAAATGATTTTCGGCTTTGCGGAAGATGGATTCTGCCTGTTCCCAAATGGCCTGCCACCGCTCGACGCGATCGCTCACCAGCGCCGCCGCTGCCGTGTTTTCGGGAATCTGCTGCGCCATGTCGATGGCGGTTTCCAGCTCCCCCTGGTTAAAAGTCTGATCGGCGATGTGTAAGATTTCGTCAGCCCAGAGTTCTACCCGATCATTAATTTCTCCCCGCATCGGATGGTCGTCGGGCAGGGCTTCCACCAGGGCGATCGCGGCTAACAAGCTCTCCACCGTACCCTGATCGGCATAGGCTTCGGCGCATTGCAGCCGGGTGGCCGCTGACGCAAAGCGCCAGGACACCGCCCGACAATTCGGCAGGTTGGGAATGCTCATCAGACTCACCGCCGAAGCACCCGCCACGCCCCCGAGCGCCACCACCATCAAAAACGCCCCGATGAGCCAGCGGTTAAATCGGGGATTAGCCGACGGCTCGTCAAATCTGGGGTCCTCTACGTCCGTCACGGCGGCGTTGACAGCTCTTGGCGGCGCGCTAAGACGCGCCGATCGCGAAGTCCGCTCAGTGGGCATCGCCGGTCGCGGTCGCTGGTCGCGCTTGGGAGGGGGCAAAGCGCCTTTCGGTAACCTGGAAGGCTGGGCCGAAGTGCCCTGAGACCACTGGGAATTGGAGTGCTGGGAACTGCTCATAGGGTCTACGACAATGTCGAGGGCGAGATATGGCTAGCGTAACGGGTCGGCATTTGACGTTCTGGACTCTATATCTGGCTGTCAGAGCGCAGGATCAACGCTGGCGATAGTATATCGATCACTTTCCAAAGTAGAACACTCTTTCAGTATTTATCCTGATTACTGCGGTTTGTAAACGTGCTGACTGGGAGGCGAGGGTTTGCCCAGGGCAAGCAGAGCGGTAGCCTGAATAGAGAGTAAACGCCTGAGGATAGCGATCGTGAAAGTGGCATTTGTGGGATTGGGGACGATGGGTGCCCCGATGGCTTTGAATTTAATCCAGGCGGGCCATGAAGTGACGGTGCACAATCGCACCCGCGATCGCGAACTGCCTCTGATGGAAGCCGGGGCACACCGGGCCGACTCACCCCAAGCAGCCGCGCAAGCAGCCGCAGTGGTGATTACCTGCGTCAGCGACACCCCCGATGTGGAAGCGGTGATTTTGGGCGATCGCGGTATCATCCACGGGGCGCAACCGGGCACCATCGTGGTCGATATGTCGACCATTAGCCCCACGGTAACGCGAGCGATCGCCGCTGCTTTGGCTGCCAAGCAAATTGACATGGTGGATGCTCCGGTATCCGGTGGTTCAGAGGGGGCGCAAAAGGGCACGCTGTCGATTATGGTTGGCGGCGCTGCCGCTGTGGTGGAAAGGGTGCAGCCCGTCCTCGCGGCGATGGGCAAAACCATCACCCACGTGGGGCCAATCGGCGCTGGGCAGACTACGAAGGCCATTAACCAAATCATTGTGGCGGGTACCTACTGGGCGATCGCGGAAGGGCTCGCCCTGGGCATGAAGGCGGATCTCGACATGGAGCGGGTCGTCCAAGCCGTGAGCGGGGGAGCCGCCGGGTCTTGGGGCCTCGATAATCGCTCTGGCAACATGATCGATAACAACTATCCCCTCGGGTTTCGAGTGCGCCTACACCGCAAAGACCTCAACATTGCCCTCGAAGCGGCGCGGGAGCTGGGGGTGACGCTGCCGATGGCGGCCTACGTGGAGCAAATTGAGACGGGGCTGATCGGGCGCGGTTTTGGGGATGAAGATGTGTCCGCGATCGCCCGCAGCATCCGCGAACAATCCGGCATCGACGATTAAACCCCGTCCACCTCATCTAGCCTTCTCATTGCTTATCGCTCTCAGGTTTTCGGAATGCTTTCGGAATGCGTTGGTGCATGACTTTGGATAGAGTGTGGTATGCCGTGCATCGATATGTACCAGAGTTAGAGGCCGCCGTGCGAAAGTTAGTCGCCGTTGAAGAGCCATAGCGGCCCATCGTCACCAGACAGTAAAGGGGATTGGGGTGACTGGTTAACTGAAAATCGTCATCCCGAACTCAGGTTATTTTTATTGTCCTCACACAATTCTGTTCAAAATTATCACGGAATATTACAGCGACGGCTCTCAACGGTCTTAGGACGATGCTTTCTCCGCCGTTGGGGGCATGTTGCGGCATAATCTCCATGACTTGAGCAACCAACTTTTTGGGAACTCTGGAAACAGGCAGGTGCCATGATTCAGGTCGCCCCCTGCTAGAGGCGATCGCACATGCAGACACCGCTTGATGTTTGCCCCGGTGACTGCGGCGGCTGCCTCCGTTAACTGTGATGAGATGCGTGTGAATTATGAAGGCCAAAGTTAAAAACGACACGTTGTTTAAGCTACAACCCGTCTTGTCGAGTGAGCTCAACGATACCGATAAGATGTTTGTGCCCAGCGGCCGTGAATATGACCTCAAGTTCTTTGCGGAGGCCGCCGGACACCACCTCAGACTAGAGCTGGCGACCCCTGAGCCCAGCCATCCCGACGGCGTCACCTGGTACGTCGCTCAGTCCGACATTGATTTTGAAAGCGAAGGAGTGACAGCGACGGTCCTGCAAGATACCGTTTTGAAGCGGCAGCCCGTGTTGTCGAGTGATTTGAGCGATGATGACAAGCGCTTTGTGGCCGCCGGAACGGAACTGAAATTGCAGTCCTATGCGCCAGCGTTTAACCAGTCGACCAAATTAACGCTGGCCGATGCCTCAGGGGCGGATGCGGATATTTGGTTTGCTGACACCAAGGCGCTCAAGATCACGGGGCAACGGCTGATGCTGCATGTCATTAGCGACACGGTATTTAAGGCTAAACCCACCCTGGCAAGCCAGCTTGACCCCGCCGAAAAAGTATTGGTGCCCAAGCAGACGACATTGACGCTGCAGTCTTACAGCGAGGTGGAAGGCAGTTATCTAAAAATCGCAGTCGCTGATCCCCTACTCGGTGAGGGCGATCGCAGCATTTGGTATGCCTTTGCCCCGGATGTGGAATTAGAAGGCACCGAGCCGAACAACCATCCCCAAGACCGCAATGCCGCTGGACGGGTGCAGACCCGCGATCGCGGCCAACCGTTAAACCTACCCGGCTTTCAGGGGGCGTATTACAGCAACACGCCGATTATCGCCGGGGGCTACTTTACCTGGGCGCAGGCCACCCACGGCGGCACCCGCATTCCTGCCAGTACCGAAGTCGTCTACGGCATGATCCACCTTGCCGAGGCGCTGGAAGAAATCCGCGTGATCTTTGGCAATAAACCCATTGAAATTGTTTCTTGGTATCGTGATCCCGCCACGAACTTGCAAGTGGGCGGCACCAAAAACTCTCGTCACCTGACCGGGGATGGCGTGAACTTTATCGTGCATGGGCTCAGTCCACAGCAGGTCTATGCCCAGCTAGACCCTTGGTGGGGAGCGCGGGGTGGCCTGGCCACTGCCGCAAAATTCACGCACATTGATGCGCGCGGCTATCGGACCCGCTGGGCCTACGAATTTTAGGGCGATCGCCCCAGGCCAAGTTCGAACTGGAGGGAGCCTGGGCTAGCCGCCGCCCAGCAGCGGGTCAAGTTCAGCGTAGTCGGGCAAGGTGGTGTCGATCGCGCGTCCCTGGCGCAGCACAACGCGATCGCCCTGAGCGCGCGCCAATAACTCGTTGAACGATCGCGCCTTGAACAGAATCAGATCGGCGGATTGGCCGATGCCGATCCGTCCAGCATGTTCCAATCCCATCAGGTCGGCGGGGGTGCGGGTGATGGCGAGGGGCCAGTCGGCGATGGGGCGATCCAGATGGGCGATGCGAGTGCTTTGGGTTAGCACTTCCAAGCCATCCAGATCGCCGTAGGCGTAGAACGGGTCGCGGGTATTGTCGCTGGCGATCGCCACGGGAATGCCCGCCGCCTTGAGTTCGTGCAAGATGGTGACCCCGCGATAACGCGGCGTGAGTCCCGGTTGGCGATCTTGTAGATAAAGATTGCACATGGGCAGGCTGACAATGCCCAGGTTAGCCACTTTGACAAGTTCCAAGGTGGCGGCAACGTCCGCGATTGACTGCACCGACAGCGAACAGCAGTGCCCACACACCACCGAATTTTCAAAGCCATGGCGCAGCTTAGTCTCCGCCACCGCGCGGAGCACCTGCGAGGCCGGATCGAGGCTTTCATCCACATGCAAATCCAGCGCCAGATCGTACTCTGTGGCGAGGGTAAAGAGCCGATCTAACTGTGCGGTCAGGTCAGGGTTAGGATAAGCGACCCCGCCGAGAATACCTTGATGCTCGGCGACCAATTGGGCCAGTTTTTTCCCTTGATCGGTCAGGTAATAGTCCAGCGATACTAGGCTCACGGTTTGCAGCGTCAGGCGATCGCGCCACGCTGACTGTAGGGCTGTCAGCACTTCTAAGGCCGTTTCCGCCATTGGGCCAAAGGCGTCAAAGTGCGTCCGCAACGCTTGGGTGCCGTGGGCATAGGCACACCGCAAGCTAAACTCCATCCGCTGGTAAAGGTCATCGCGCTGCCAATGCTGAGCATCGGCGATCACGGCGGCTAACGCCTGATCAAACGTGCCGTCTGGGTTGCTTTGGCGCGGCCAAATGTGTCCCTTGTCTAAATGGGTATGCAGATCAACAAAGCAGGGAAACACCAGACCCCGAGCAAGGTCTATGGATGGCGTCTCGGGGGGAGCGGTGCCGACGGGGGCGATCGCGGCAATTTGGCCCGCTTGAATGTGCAGATCGGCTGCCACTAAATCTTCGGAAAAGGGGGCTGCTGCTAACGACTTCACGGGAGTCCGATGGCTGACCGTGGCAGCCAAAAAGCATTGGGGAATACGGGCATTACACAGCCAGAAGGCATCGGCTGACGGCGGCGTAACAAAAGGGGTGATCGGCATGTTGAAAAAAAACGCAACTGAAGCCTGAGTTCAGGCTAGCCCACGAAACCTATCGACAACTTACCAGCTTTTCCTATGGAAAATTAATTTTCCTGACGGAGCGCGCTTTCGTGCCAGTGGCGGAGCAGGCGATCGCTCAGCCAGGTCAAACTGACAAAAATCAAGACGCCCAAAACGGTGGTCATCGCCAAGGCCGCAAACATGCGGGGAATCTGGAGCTTATAGCTCGACATCAAAATTTGATAAGCGATCCCCGATCGCGCGCCGCCCGTTCCGGCCACAAATTCGGCCACCACCGCGCCAATCAGAGCAAGGCCACCGCTAATGCGCAAACCGCCCAAAAAGTAAGGCAGGGCGCTGGGCAACCGCAAATGCCAGAGGGTCTGCCAGCGGGAAGCGCCGTAAAGGCGAAACAGATCTTGCAAATTGCGATCAGCGCTATTTAGCCCCAGGGTCGTATTGGCAATAATCGGAAAGAGCGCCACAATCCATGCACAAACGACCAAAGCGGCAAAGGTACTGTTTTGCAGCCAAATGATAATCAGGGGGGCGATCGCCACAATCGGCGTAGTTTGCAAAATCACCGCGTAGGGAAATAGGCTGCGCTCGATCCACTTGCTCTGGGCAAACAAGACCGCGATCAGCACTCCCGACACCGTTGCCGCCAAAAACGCCACCACCGTTATTTGCAGCGTGATCAGCAACGATGGAAATAGCTCTGGCCACTCGGCAATCAGAGTTTGAAACACTAATAGCGGCCCCGGCAGCAAGTATGGCGGCACCGCAAACAACCGCACGGCTCCTTCCCACAAGAGCAACGCCAGCAGGCCGACAATCAGCGGGGCAATCACCTCTGGACGGGCGATCGCCGACCAGAGCCAAACGAGTCGAGACGGTTTTGGTGAAACGGTCTTCGATGATGGCGCAGTGACGGACGGTAACGGCGATTCTTGGAGCATCAGGACAATCCAGGGGCGGCGGTCGACAAGGAAGATGGCGCTAGTGGCTCACCACCGGCCAGCAGATGGGCAATGTCGCGACAGTATTGGTTGAATTGGGGCGACGTGCGAAAGTCTTCGTCCCGAGGGTAGGGCACGTCAATGGGCACCTCGGCCAAGATGTGCCCCGGTTGCGCTCCCATCACCACCACGCGATTCGATAGATACACCGCTTCGTAAATGTTGTGGGTCACAAACACCACCGTCCAGTGATACTGCTCCCACAGCCTCAGCAAGTCACTGTTCAAGCGACCGCGACTCATCTCATCCAATGCGCCAAAGGGTTCGTCCATCAACAACACATGGGGTTGAGTCACCAGCGCCCGAGCGATGGAAACGCGCATTTTCATGCCCCCCGACAGCTCGCGGGGATAGCTCTGCTCAAAGCCTTGCAGCGCGACCAAATTCAACGCCGCTTGAATGCGACTGCGACTGGCCCGCAAGGATTGCCCCTTAAGCTTCAAGGGCAGGTGAACGTTGTCTAACACGGTGGCCCAGGGCATCAATGCCGCATCTTGAAAGACGTAGGCCAAATCGCGATCGCCCGCCACCCCCGGCGACTCTAGATAGCCATTCGACGGCGCTGCCAGTCCGGCCATGAGCTTGAGCACGGTGCTTTTGCCACAGCCCGACGGCCCCACCAAACTGACAAACTCACCTTGGCGCACGGCCAAATCGACGCCCTGCAACGCCACCGTGCCATTGGCATAGATTTTGTTGACCTGATGCAGCGCGATCGCAGTCGATGTCATAACCCTATTTCAACCCACGCGGCAGCAACCCAATCTCAGCCAGCGAGCCTTAAGACTGGTAATACTCTGCCCCTTTGTTCACAAACTCTAACGTAAAGGCTTGGGTGTAATCGACCTCAGAGCTGAGCACTTCCGCGTCTACCAGCTTGTCGTAAAAAGACTTCCAGCGCTCGTCAGTCATTGCGCCGATGCCCATGTCTGCCGCTGCACCCGAGACGACAATGCCGTATTCCTTCATTTTGGCAATGCCGTAGGCAATCTGCTCGTCTGACATCTCCGGATTGTCTTGCTTGATCAGCTCGTTCCCCGGTGTGGGGTCGTCATTGAGATAGCTGTACCAGCCCTTGATCGAGGCATCCACAAACCGCTGCACCAAATCAGGATCGTTGTCGACAATCTCTTGCCGGGTCTCAATCGTGGTGGAATAGGGATCATAACCGTAGTCGGCCAGCAGCAACACCACTGGCTCAAAGCCCCCTTCCTGACGGATGGACAGCGGCTCAGAACTCAAATAGCCCTGCTGCGCTGAAGTCTGATCCGCCAAAAACGGCCCCGGATTGAAGTTGTAAGGCCGCTTCATGTCTTCTGTAAAGCCATACTTCGCCGCCAAAAAGGGCCAGTAGGTAACGTTGGCCGCCGAGGAGATGTAGATGGGTTTACCCTGCAAGTCCTCCAGCGAGGCCACCCCCTGATCGGGGTGAGCAATCAAAATCTGCGGATCTTTTTGAAACATCGAGGCCACGGTGACTTTGGGAATCCCTTCTTGGACGGCCTGCAGCGCATCTGACCCGTAGCCCATAAAGAAGTCAACGCTGCCGCCCATGAGCAGTTGCGTGCCGTTGACCTGGGGGCCACCCATCTGTACCGTCACGTCGAGGCCATGATCGGCATAGATGCCCGTGGCGATCGCCTGATAAAAGCCGCCGTGCTCGGCCTGGGCGTACCAGTTGGTGCCAAAAGTGACGGCTTGTAGTTCGCCAGTAGGGGCACTTTCCGCCGACCCCGATGCGGGTGGGGCCTCGGGGGTGCCACCGCCACACGCTGCCGCCACCCCCGTACCCACCAACAGCGATCCATAACGGACAAATTTTCGACGACTAATTTGCTGTGGGTGCCACATCCAACGCTGATTCAAGACCTTGCCCTCTCTTGCCAATTCTTTCTATCCTGAGACCGCCCCCCGCAACTGCATTAGCCGCCCACCAACAAGCGTAGGCCAGTGCAATCTCGGCGATCGCTCCCATCGATTTATCTATTGTGAAACAAATTGAGGCAGGCCGTCGGAAAAGGCCGAAACGGTTGCCAGTGATACCATCACGGTATCGAGATACCACTCATTGGTCTCTGTGGCCGACCTTAGGAACCATAAGACATTTCAGCCCAGCCAGGTCGTTAGTCAGAGGAGTGCCCTGGATCTGTCGAGGGCGTCATTAGCGATCGCCATCCCCCTGGGTAAAAGGCCTGGTCGCCTACCGGCGGTTCGATTACCCAGAGCTGGATCAACGCTCTCGAAAATCTACGAGGTGGCCGCTTCCGATACTTCGGCTGAAGCCTCGGCTTGACTCGGGGCCGAGACCTCGGCCATGCGGATGATGTCCTGGCGCGGGTTGGCTTGGGTGATTTGTACTTGCAAGTGTTCACCCAGTTCCACATTGCGCTCAAACCGCATGGGCAACTCGATACCCAAATCTTCGAACATGACCAGCCCTAAGCGATCGCCCTCGCGCAGCCAACGCAATAGCATCACTGACCAAACATAGTCAAAGCCTTGACGGCGCAGATATTCCAACGCCCAATAGCGCTTGGTTTGCCGTTCCACCAACACGGCCTCATAAGCCCCCGAACTCACTCCTTGAGTTAATTCGGTAATCTCTTCAGAAGAGAAGGGCAAAGGGTCGCCCCGGAGGTGTGCCTTAATTTGGAAATGCACCAGCAAATCGGTATAGCGGCGAATCGGTGACGTGACCTGGCTATAGCCTTCTAACCCGAGGGTGGCGTGGCGAGCCGGGGTGATGCCCATCTCACTGCGGGGCATACAGCGCCGAATGGCCGAGTAGCGCACGAGGGCCGACGGCAACTGCATGAGTTCTTCTTCGGGCGGCAACTCCGGTTGTGGTTGACTGCGGAAGGGGATCGCTAAGGCGTGGTCTTGACCGTAGCGGGCCGCGACTTCCCCCGCCAAAATCATCATCTCGGCAACGAGTTCGCGAGCGGGCGAGTCGTCGAACATTTTGATCTCAATCGATTCCTGGTCATCGTTCTGAGACACTCGAATGGAGGTCTCAGGCATATGAATGTTGATGGATCCCTGCTGCGCCCGCCATTGCTCACGCACTTTGGCCCAATGGGCGATCGCCAACAGTTCCAGCTCTGCTTGGATGCCTAAATCCAACATTTCATCGACATCTTCGTAAGTGAGTCGATAGGTGGGTTTAACGAGGCTGGCCGCAATTTGATAGTCCGCGATCGCCCCCGCCTCGGTTAGCACCACCCCAAAGCTCAAGGCACAATGCACTTCTCCCTGGATCAAGCTCATGGGGCCAGTCGCCAGCTCTAGCGGAAACATCGGCACCATGCCCGTCGGCAGGTAAACGGTGGTGCAGCGTCGCCGCGCTTCCAGATCTAAATCATCGCCGGGAATCAGCCAGCGGGTGGGGTCGGCAATATGAATCCACAATCGCTGCTGACCATCAGCCAACATTTCGACGCTCAGAGCATCATCAATCTCGCGGGTGCTTTCATCGTCGATTGTGTAAGTTTTGAGGTGCGTCAAATCGAGACGATTCGCATCGGCATCGGGGGGCGGATTGCTCAGGCGGTGCTGCGCCATAGTGAGAAGAGCCTCTGAAAAGTGCACCGGAACTTGCCGCTTCCGCAGTTCCAGATTTTCGTGCCGCTGCCAAACCCCCAAATCCACCAGTAGGTTAAGCGCCGAGTCGGGGCTAAAGCCGCGACCCAGAGCGGATAATATTTCCTGAGCAGGAGCTTTTTGGTTCGACTCTTCGCCCCACAAAGCCAACTTTTCGATCACTTCTAAACGCGGGCGATCGCTCTTGAGCCATTCTACCGACTCGCCCGCTAGACATTGTTGAACGCGCGACAAAAAACCGTCCCATTCAGCCTGACGTTGGGCTTCTTTTTCAATCTGATGGAGCTGGTCTTGGACTTGACTGGCTGAGCGGGGCTCGTAGCGATCGCCCTTTTGCTTGAAATAGACCTTGTCCGCCGACAGCATTTGGTGGGCCGCATAGCAAAAAGCTGCTCCCTGATCAGAGAACAGCAATTTCGCTAAAGCCGCCGGATCAGTCGACTCATTCGTTTCACTGAGCAACTCCCAAGCGACCTCTAAGTTGCTGGGATCAATATATTCTGCCGCTTCAGCCAAAATTGAACTAACAATTTCTGGTTCAAAAACCTGCCCCCCCAGCTGAAAAGTCAGCGAACGGGGGTGAACAGTATGGGACTGGCCCTGATCGTCTATAACGATCCAGTTTTTTTTACCCTCAGGCCGATCTAACACACCTAAGCGGGAACTTCCTTTGACCTGGAATTCGACAAGCGTCCCCTTTTCCACAGTCCCCAACGTTCCCCATGATTGTTACGACATCTAAAGCATAGCGGCCAGGCACAGCGCGCCGATTAGCCTTCCGTGTTTACATAGGGCAACAGGGCTAACATCCGAGCTCGCTTGACTGCCGTAGTCAGGTCGCGCTGCTGCTTAGCGGTTAAACCGGAAATGCGACGAGGCAAAATTTTGCCACGCTCGGTAATAAACTTGCGGAGCAAATCAACATCTTTGTAATCAATAGCGTCACCCGGCTTGATGGGGGACAGACGACGACGAAAATAGGCCATGGGAAAAACTACCTCTTGTTCTTGTGAATGTGGTTGACGACGAGATTACTTAATCTCTTTGTGCACGGTGTGCTTGTTGCAGTGCGTGCAAAATTTCTTCAGTTCAATGCGGCTGGGAGTGTTACGACGATTTTTCTCAGTCGTGTATCGAGACACCCCATTCGACCGCTTATCGTTGTTAGTGCGACACTCGGTGCACTCAAGAGTAATTACTAAACGAACGCCTTTAGCCATGACAAGTTAGATCAGCCTTAATAACGAGAGACACAATCTCCTATTATTTCATGGCAATCATGATCCTGCAAATATTTCTTGCTGTTAATACCAAGCAAGTTTTTCACTCTCCGAGCCGATGTCTTTAGCTCTGAATCATCATCAGCCAGTGATCTTTGTCGGCAAATCGCTGAGGCGTCCTGATTGCGGCTGGGAATCTTAGTATCGGTAGTTCAGATTAATCGGTGTCCCAATGGTAGAGGGTCGTCAAACAGGAACACTCAAAGTCTGGAAAAGCGATCGCGGCTTTGGCTTCATTAAACCGGAGGATGGCAGTCAGGATGTTTTCATCCACGTCACGGCTATCCGTAAGGCCGTGCGTGGCCCCAAAGTGGGCGACATCATTCTGTACACCCTAGATTTACAAAACGACGGGCGGCTCAGAGCCGTCAATGCTTCTATTCAGGGGCTCGCGGTTCAAAAACCCTCTAGCCGCAAGCAGACCTCGCCAAAGTCGATGCCACAAGCACAGAGAAAATCTGCCCGGAGCCATGGTGAATCATCGAATTCCAGGCGTAACTGGTGGCTAGCCGCTGGAGTATCTGGGATATCCATCATGGGCCTAGCCGTCATTGGGATTGGATGGTTGACAGCCTCAAATCTTTATTCCAATGATGACGGTGCACCGCTAACCGACGCCTCACCGCCTGACAGTGCCGCCACAATTCCCCCGGAACCGACAGCGCCCCTGCCAGAAGCCACCTCGTCGCCGCCAGAACCGGTAACATCTCCGTCAGAGCAAGTCGCGCCGCCGCCAGAACCGGTAGAGGCCGCGCCACAATCAACCAGTGTTGCTTCGAGGCCAGTCCCACCTCCGGCCGACCCAGTGCCAACTGTTCCTGACTCGGCGGCAGTGACCCCAAACTGCAATATTAAAGGCAATATTTCTTGGAATTCCGGGAATAGGTACTATCATCTGCCCGGCATGGAAGACTATGCCATCACTGAGATTGATGCCGATAGAGGCGAACGTTGGTTTTGTTCGGAGGCGGAGGCCGAGGCGGCGGGTTGGAGCAGAGCGCCGACGCCTTAAATCTGTGTCAAGGTCAAAGTCCCTCATGTAAACGTTGATACCGCTGCCAGCACCCACAACTGGCTGATCGGAGGACTAGGTACTTTTCAGGGTCTGAAGTTGCCAGGTGTGGTCTTCGGCAAGGCGCAATAGCCAGCGGTGGTGAGCTTCTAGCGACTCATGGTGGCCGACACTGAGATACGTGGTCGAGGTGGCCTCCAGGGCTTCGTATAGTTGCGCTTCGTTGTGGCGATCGAGGGCGCTGGTCGCTTCGTCAAGTACGGCATAGCGGGGGCAGTGCAACAACACCCGGGCAAAACTCAGCCGCTGCTGTTCGCCCAAGGAGAGGACATCGCCCCATTCTTCCTCCGCATCAAAGCCGCCAAAGCGTTCGGCCAGGTCGGGCAAATTGACTGTCTTGAGCACGTCGTGCATCTGCTCGTCGGTGATGTCGGCCTCGGGATCGGGATAGCGTAGCTGTTCGCGTAGGCTGCCGAGAATCATGTAGGGCTTTTGGGGCAAAAAGAGCAAGTCCTTCAACTCGGGCCGTTGAATGACCCCAGCGCCAGAATTCCACAGCCCCGCGATCGCTCTCAACAACGAACTCTTGCCACACCCACTCGGCCCTGCGACCAGTAGCGAACTATCGGTGGCGAGTTCCAGCGTTAGGTCTTCGATCAGGGTGCGCTGGTAGTTGGGGGTTTGCAGCGTGAGGTGGTGCAGGCTGAGTTGGGGCGCAGTTTCTTGCACAATGACGGGCTGCATTGGCACGGTGGCCGTTGCTTCGACGGGGGGATCCGGGGCTGCTGGCGTCTCCACCTCAGCAGCGGCGATCGCTGATGCTGGAGTCGCCTCGGTATCTGACTCGGTCGCTAATAAATCAGCGGCATCTTTTTTATGTTCAAGCTGGCCCAGCGAGGTGGCAAAGTCGTGCAGTCGGTCGATGCCAGCCCCAAACGCGGTGAGCGCCTGGAACCGATCCACAATCACGTTGAGTGAAAAGAAGACGCGAATAAACGCGCCTTGGGCTTCGCTGACTTTGCCCACTTCTAAGTCCCCGCTAAACACGGCGGGAGCTACCACCAGCGCAGGCAGCACAAAGGGAATGAATTCGTAGGCATTGGTCAGGCCATTGAGACCCAGTTGCCATTTGAGGAGGCGTTTGTAGTTGTCAAAGGCCCGCATAAAGCGGTTTTGGACTTGAGTCGATTCCTGATTTTCGCCTTGATAGAAGGCGATCGCTTCGGCATTTTCGCGAATGCGGACGAGGCCAAAGCGGAAATCGGCTTCTCGTTTCAGTTGCTCAAAGTTGAGTCGCACCAACGGCTTGCCAAAGACCCCGACCGTCAAAATTGTCCCCACGATCGCATAGCCGATCAAAAACAGTACCAGTTCTCGCGAAATGCCCCACAGCACGCCACTAAAAGCGGCGATTTCTAGCACGGAGGAGGCCACTACCAACACCAGGGTCAGGGACTCTTGGGTAAAGCTGCGGACATCTTCGGCAATCCGCTGATCGGGGTTGTCGATTTCCGTCTGGAACTGGTTGATGCGGTAAAAGGCGCGATCGCTGAAATATCGACTGACAAAGCGATCGGTGAGCCAACGCCGCCACTCCAGCCCCAAGCGATCGCGCAGGTACGTATAGCCAGCCAACAGCGGCGCATACACCACCAAGATGCCGATAAAAACGACGACCGTTTGCCAAAAGCGCGCCTCATCTTTGGCCGACAGCGCCGAAATGAGTTCGCCCCGCTGACTGTTTAACACCACACTCAAGCCGGTGTAGCCCAACAGCAACACCACAATCAGCAACAGCAGCCCCCGCGCCCGCCACTTTTCATCGCTCCACCAATAGGCTTTCGCGATCGCCCAAAATCGGCGCAACCCTTGAAAATTCAACCGTTCCATAAAGGACTGTCACTATTCGGCGCACAACCCCTTCATTGTGTGTCATTTTGTGAAGCTTTGGGGATCGCCCGGCGGGGCAGCCATGGCAGCAGGGCGGAAACCATGAGTCGGCATCGCAAGCCTCGCGCAAGCCTTACCCTCGCACTCTCCACCGACTGATTGCCGGTTCTGCGGTGCCGCATTACCCATGGGTCTTAAGCTGGCAATCTCTGACCATCAGCCCTCCCGTTGCGTAGCGCTTTCCGTTAGCCTATGCGTGGAAGCAAGAGGTCAGACCATGACTATCCGGACGCCAGAATGGGTTAAACACGCGGTTTTTTACCAAATTTTTCCGGATCGCTTTGCTCGATCTAAGCCACCCTACAATGGCCCAGAAATGACGGTTGCGTTGGAAGCCTGGGACGCCGCCCCCACCTTGACCGGATACAAGGGAGGTAATTTTTGGGGCATCATTGACAAGCTTGACTATTTGCAAGACTTAGGGATTAACGCGGTTTACCTGACGCCCATCTTTCAGTCCACTTGCAACCACCGCTACCACACCCACGATTACTACCGTGTGGATCCCTTACTGGGGGGCAACGAGGCGTTTGCCGAATTTTTGGCTGCTGCCCACGATCGCGACATCCGGGTCGTACTCGACGGGGTCTTCAATCACGCCAGTCGCGGCTTCTTCTTTTTCAACGACATTCTCGAAAACGGCCCCCATTCGCCCTGGCTCGATTGGTTCAAGGTGGAAAAATGGCCCCTCTCAGCCTACGACGGCAACCAGCCCGCCAATTACGTCAGTTGGGTCAATAATCGGGCGCTGCCGCAGTTTAATCACGACAATCCCGCCGTGCGAGAGTACATCATGCAAATTGGCGAATATTGGATTCACCAGGGCATTGATGGCTGGCGGTTGGATGTGCCCTTTGAGGTCAAAACGCCGGGCTTTTGGGAAGAGTTTCGCGATCGCATCAAGGCCATTAATCCCGAAGCGTACATTGTGGGCGAAGTCTGGAAACCAGCGGCGGAATGGCTGGATGGCAAGACCTTTGACGGCGTTATGAACTACGTGTTCGCCGGGCCGACGATGGCCTTTGCAGCGGGCGATCGCGTGGTGATGGAACATGCCGAGATTCCCGACTATTACCCCTACCCGGCTTTAGATGCACCAGGGTATCAGGCCAAAATTGAGGAGTTGCTTAACCTCTACGATTGGGAAATTCATCAAACCCAACTCAATCTGATTTCGAGCCATGACATTGCCCGCGCGTTCACCGTCATGGGTGACGACAGCGCGAGTATGCAGCTAGCAGTGCTGTTACAGATGACCTTTCCGGGCGCGCCATGCGTCTATTACGGCGATGAAGTGGGGCTCCAAGGCGGTCTCGACCCTGACTGTCGCTGGGTGTTTCCGCATGAGGCCCAGTGGGATACCGACCTGCTGAAGCACCATCGCGCTCTCATTCAGCTGCGCCACCAGCATCCAGCACTGCGCACGGGGGAATACCAACCGCTGGTGGCCGAGGGTTCGCTGTACGGCTTTTGGCGCAAGCACGATGAAGAAACCGTCGCGGTATTGGTTAACAACGGCGATCGCGATCGCACTCTTGATCTCAGCCAAACTGCCCCGGCATTGGGCGATCGCTGGCAAGTCCTCTATGGTCCGCTGACTACCACGCCTTCAGCCGCAGCGAAGGGTACTGTGGTGACAGTGCCTAGTCGTTCGGGTGGGATTTTGACTCGGCTTGAGCCTGCTGTCTAGCGATCTGGGCTTCCTTAGCCGTGGTCAGCCCGTTAGGGCGTCGCAGCAAAATCGTCAACAACGTCACCACCGTTAACGGAATGACGAACAGCAGCATGACATTGCTAAAGAGCCCCAACTGTTCGTGCCCGACCGCATTTAACCCCAGGTAAGCGGTGTAGGCGACGTAGTAGCTGACGAATAGCAGTCCTTCCCACCGGGAGATCCGATTGCCAGTGTAAAAAATCGGGAGAGAGGCGATCGCCACCGCCAGCATCACTGGAATATCAAAACTAATGGCTGCGTTGGAAACGGGCACCCCGTGAAAGGTTGCCGTCACCCCCAAAATCGTCAAAATATTGAAAATGTTGCTACCGACCACATTGCCCACGGCGATGTCGCGCTCACCGCGATAGCAGGCCACCAGCGATGTGGCGAGTTCCGGTAAAGAAGTGCCGATGGCAATAACCGTGAGGCCAATAATGAGTTGGCTAATGCCAAAGGATTCGGCGATCGCGGTCGCCCCAAACACCAACAGATTGGCCCCTACCACCAGCACGACGAGCCCCACGATCAAGACCAAGACGTTCTGCATCGCCAGTCGCCAACTGCGGTTGTGAGTCCCGGCATATTCCTGCTCGTACTCCGCCTGCACCGCCGCATCCGATTCTTTGCGGCTCTGATAGACCAAAAAGGCGGTGTAGACCACGCTACCCGCCAGTAAAACCAGACCATCAAAGCGGCCTAATTCACCATCTGCCGAAAACATCAGCATCAGCAGCGTCACGCCGATCATGATGGGCACGTCGAGGCGAATAATCTGCTGGGCTACCGTTAAGGGCACCACGATCGCCGCGATGCCCAGCGTCATCAAAATATTGAAAATGTTGCTGCCAATCACGTTGCCCAGAGCAATTTCGGCTTGCCCTTGAAAACTGGCTTGCAAACTCACCGCCAACTCCGGCGCGCTCGTGCCGTAGCTCACGACCGTTAAGCCAATCACCAGGGGCGATAGACCAACAACCGCTGCCAACTTAGCGGCTCCCCGCACAAACCCCTCGGCACCAGCGACGAGCAGCACCAAGCCAACAATCAAGGACAAAACAACCGGAATACTCATAGCAAAGTCACTGTGGGCTTCGTGTTAATTTGACGCAAATCGTTGGGTGAACAACTGGGGTGCAGTTGCCCAGTGCCCGATTGTTCGCAGTTCATCAGAGACTCCATGACAAGACCACGGCATTCGATTTAGCAATTGCATCAGTCGCTGAGGGGGGCAAGTCGCAAACCGCCAAATCACAGAAGGAAAATGGGAAGCCATGCAGTTGATGATGATCCTTGGGTACGATGCTAAATCACATCTTAAGCTGGTTGTTAGTTCACTAGCATATCGATATTTCCACAGTGGGTCCCCAATCAGTGATCACACCTTCTGGTTTCTTTACCTCCACGAGGGCCAAGGGAATGGTGTCTGATGATGCCGATCGCGGTCGGCAATGGTGCTGTCCGCTGTGGTGCTGCGATCGCCATTGCTGCGGTGGGCCGACCCTGCACTGCTGATGGCTTTAGGCCAAGATGACAGTGGCTAGAAGGATTCTCCCCTCCTGGCCGGTTTGCTCAATGCTGATCTGAACAGGTTGAATGATGTCATTTGCTCCTTGGCGATCGCCCTTAGCCCGGGCCTTGCACCGCAATCGCAGCAAAGCTTACAGTCGCTATCCGCAACTGGCCACCGTCGATGCTGGTGGTCGCCCTGCCAATCGCACGGTGGTCTTTCGCGACTTTTTACCCGATACCGATAATTTGCTGTTCATCACCGATGTCCGCAGCGCCAAGGTGCCACAGATTGCTCATCAGCCCTATGGTGAACTCTGCTGGTATTTCACCAAGACGCGGGAACAGTTTCGCCTGGGCGGGCACCTCAGTCTCATCACTGCCCAGGATGACGATCCCGCCGCAGAGCAAACTCGTCGAGACTTATGGGAAACATTGTCTGCCAACGGGCGGCAACAGTTTGCTTGGCCGGAGCCTGGCCAACCGCGGACAGTGCCGGGCTACGAGCCATTTGATTTGGATACGTCGCCGCCGCTGCCCACCTTTGCCGTACTGATCTTGGCCCCAGAGCGGGTCGATCATTTAGAGCTGCGCGGCGACCCGCAAAATCGACATCAATATTGGCAGGACTCTGACCACAATTGGCGATCGCAGGCCATCAATCCCTAAGGGTGGAGCGAGCCAATAACCTCCCAAGATTCAGACTGTGGATGGGTGGATGGGTAGCCGGGTGATTGGCATGTCGGGAGCCGCTACGCTGATTTCAAGCACATCCCTAACGGGTTCATCCAGGCCTGTCAGCCTTTGGCTGAGATGGTCAGCAGTTGAAGGCTCAGTCACGAGAGGGCTGAGCCCAGCGTTCATCACAAACTTGACGATTGTTGCGAACTCGGGGGGGGTGACTGGTCGCAAATCGAAAGACCGCATATGATATTTGGACACGATTAGTTGGAGTGCTAAGGGCGATGGGAATTAGTCCTGCGGTTGCCTTTACAACAGTTTTGCTAGCGCTCATGGTGGGGGCTGGCGTAGTGAGTTCCTCTTGGGGGTATGCGCTAGGTCGCCAAGCGCTCACGGGGGTGCGGCAACCGGATGCCCGACCCACCAGCAGTGCCGCCTCGAATCAAGCCTCTCCGGCTTCTGGCAATAGTTCGATGCTGCTGAATGAGCAAGAGATTATTGACGAGGCCAAACTGCGGATGTCGGGAGGCCCCGTTAACGGTGGACAATAGCGCTAGATGCGATTTCACCCGACTCGGTTAGGTGGGCAGGTAACGAGGCCGTATTTAGCCTGTCGAGCCTCCAGGGCCTGTGATTGCAGAGACCGATGCTGGGTTGACTGAGCGGATCACGTACTGAATCAGCGGCGCGACTTAATTGCCATAAGCTTTTGGACTCCTATGCCTTCTTACCTCTGATAATGCTTGCTCAGACGGATGTGCCGTTGCTAATTGTGGATCCTGGGCTGACGGGGCCAGCGATCGCGGCGCGGTTGCTTTCCGTGCTGGTCTTGATTGGGATTAATGCCTTTTTCGTCGCAGCGGAGTTTTCTATTGTCTCCGTGCGGCGATCGCGCATCAATCAACTGGCCGAAGGGGGCGACATTCAAGCCAGAACGGTGCAAAGCTTCCAGCGGAGCTTGGATCAACTGCTATCCACCACCCAAATTGGCATTACCCTCTCCAGCTTAGCCTTGGGCTGGATCGGCGAGTCCACCATTGCCGAAGTGTTGCTCCAACTCTTCCACCACTTGTCATTGACGGTGCCCTATTTAAACGCGATCGCCCATTCCCTGGCGATTTTGCTGGCTTTTGTGCTGATCGCCTATCTGCAAATCGTCTTAGGTGAGCTCTGTCCCAAAGCGGTGGCGATGCTGTATCCAGAGCAGTTGGCCCGCATTTTTGGCCCCCTGAGTCTGACTGTGGCCCGGCTGTTTGCCCCCTTTGTGTGGATTCTGAATCAGTCTACTTGGTGGCTATTGCGCCTGTTTGGCATTCGCTACAGCGGCAACCAAAGCTGGTATAGCCGCATCACCCCCGAAGAGTTGCAGCTGATCATCCGCACCTCGACCGAGTCGCCAGGGTTGGATGCCGAAGAACGCGAATTGCTCAATAACGTGTTCGAGTTTCGCGATGTCACGGCGGAGGAAGTGATGATTCCCCGCACGCAGATTGACGCTCTGCCCAAAACGGCGACCTTGCAGGATGCCTTAGATACGATCGCGGCAACCGGCCATTCCCAATTTCCGGTCATTGGTGAATCGCTGGACGATGTGGCAGGCATCTTGTCCCTCAAAGATTTGGTGGGACCCCTCGCCCGACACGAAGCCACCCACACCAGTTTGATTAACGACTGGATTCGCCCGGCTCGCTTCGTGCCGGAATACACCCAACTCCATGATCTTTTGCAAATTATGCAAAAGGCCGGCAAGTCGATGGTGATGGTGGTGGATGAATTTGGCGGCACCGCTGGCCTGCTGACCCTTACCGATGTCACGGGCGAAATCATCGGCGATAGCAATGAATTCGAGGAAGACGTGGAAGTTTTGGTCAACATGCTGGATGACCAGTCTTTTCGGGTGCAGGCCCAGACTTACATTGAAGAGGTCAACGAACTGTTGGGGGTCGATTTACCCGTCGCTGAAGAGTATCAAACTCTAGCGGGCTTCCTCATCCACCAGTTGCAAAAAATTCCCGTCACCGGGGACAAGGTCTTTTACGACCAGTTTGAATGGACGGTCACCGCCGTCGATGGCCCGAAAGTACTGGAAGTGATGGCCCAGCGGCGATCGTAATCGACTCCAGGCATTAACGACGGACTATTTCAGCGATCGCGCTGATCTCAAAATCTGGCGAGACATAAGGATGACGCCTGGTCTCCGGTCGTCTGCCAGCATCCATGATTGAGCGGCCAGCCGGGTCATACCAAATCCTATTTGCTTACCCTCGATTAAATCCCAGTGCGTTCGGGCTGAGCTCGTCTAAGCCCCAAGTCTTTCCGGGGAAATATGAGCCGGATTGGGTATCAGACGACCTTCAGCCCCCCAAAATCAATAGGCACTGACCTGCCGACGAAAGCAAAATCAGTGCCCCTGTGTTTTCTTAATCACCCATGACGCTCTGGCGCTTGGCTAGCCGTCAAACTTATACAGTGACGTTGCCGCCGAGCCAGTCTTGGGGCTTCAAAAAGATGTCGTAGAGCTGCTGCTCGGGGGTATTCGCCTCGGGCTGATAGCTGTATTCCCACCGGACGAGGGGCGGCAGCGACATGAGAATCGACTCGGTGCGGCCATTGGTTTGTAGCCCAAAGATGGTGCCCCGGTCGTACACCAGGTTGAACTCGACGTAACGCCCCCGGCGATAAAGTTGGAAATCGCGCTCGCGATCGCCATACGCCTGGTCTTTGTGCGCTTCGGCAATGGGCACGTAGGCGGGCAAAAAGGATTTACCGCAGTCATTGACAAAGCTAAAGAGATCTTCCCAACTGCGCTGGGGCAGCTCGCCTAATTTTTGGCTGTATTGGGCGGCGGGGCCATTTTCGTCGGGGCCGCGATACAGCTCGCCACGACCGTCCTGATAGTCAAAGAAAATGCCGCCGACTCCCCGCGTTTCGCCCCGGTGCTTGAGGTAAAAGTACTCATCGCACCACAGCTTAAAGTCGGGGTAGTAGTCCGGATGATGGCGATCGCAGGCGTCCTTCAGCGTTTGGTGAAAATGCTTCACGTCCTGCACATCCGGATAGTAGGGGGTGAGGTCAATGCCGCCACCAAACCACCAGACCGGCCCTGCCTCAAAATAGCGATAGTTGAGGTGAACCGTGGGAATGTAAGGGTTCCGAGGATGCAGCACCATCGATGTGCCCGTCGCGTAGAAACCGTGACCCGCCGCTTCGGGGCGCTGTACCAAAATGCTGGGGGGAAGCTGCTGGCCCCACACTTCGGAAAAGTTGACGCCGCCCTGTTCAAAGACACTGCCGTTTTTGATGACGCGCGATCGCCCGCCGCCGCCTTCGGGGCGCTCCCACTGGTCTTGTTGAAACTTTGCTTCACCCTCCAGCACTTCCAGTCCCGCACAAATTTCGTCTTGGATGCCTTGCATAAAGGCGCTCACGCGATCGCGGGAGTCAGCAGGCGGCGGGGCCGGTGTGGCGGTCGGCGCTTGGTTGCGGTTGGGTGCAGAAGAAGTGGTCATAAACTTGGTAGGGTTAACCAGCAGAGTAACGTTACAAGGGAAAACTTGCCGCCTGACGGTGACGTTGGGATGGTGCCTTGAGCATAGGCGGCTGCCGATACCTGAGCCAGGAGCCATGCAGCGATGCCCCACTAGCGGGGGACTTAGTCTAGCCCATCATTGGCGATCGCCGACGTTGTTTGCCGCTGACCGCTAAGCTACAGGCAACCCTTGATTCATCAGGCATTGAACGTTTTTTACCCTAACTTGAAACAGTGGCCGGTTTAGCGCTCTAAAACATTTCTCTACAATGAAGACACTGTCAAAATATTGAGAAATCTAAATATTTAAGGCAAGAGTTTGCAGCGGCGACATCTGTCGTTGACGATATCAGCACATTATTGTGCAGTCGGTGGCGGGGAGTTGACGAGGCCAGGTTGGTTTCGGCGCTCTGGGAGTCGCTTCGCTGGGGGGCACTGCTGCGCCCCGCTCCGACCCTCGCTACCATCTAAACTACGGCCTGTCTTTTTGCTTTCACTGTCATCGTCTCTATTGTCTGCCATGAAAGTGTTTCAGTCGCTTTGGAGAAGTCTACTCTGCCCCTCTCGGCGTGGCGCTGAGGCACGCGGGTTGAGTCAGCGATCGCCCATGGCCCATTCGATCTATCGGACGTATCAGGCGTTGAGCACCGCCCCGGTCGAAACGCTGTGGCAAACCCTCACTAACCTGGCCGATATCTCGACCTGGCATCCGCTCATCGACAGCACGAATGCCCCACGCGGGCTCACGGCCAAGCCGGGCCTGATCTATCGCGTGATCCCCCGGTGGGTGCCTATTCCCGTCCGCATTTTTGTCGAGCGGGTTTCGCCCAATGAACTGATCAGCATTCGCATGTTCCCGGTTCCCGGTTTAGAGGAACGGGTCGTCTATCGGTTAGATTCCACCGTCTGGGGCACGCAAATTTCCTATTCTGTCTGCCTGCGGGGGTGGCTGTCTCCCGTGGCTTGGTCAGTGCTGCGGCCCTATGCGTCTAAGGTGGCGGAGGCGATCGCCCACGCCGCCGAAGAAACAGCGGCGGCGGCCTTACCCAGCAAGCCTTCCAAGTTTGAAGTCTAAGCCGGGACAAGGCCGACTCAGGAAGCGCATTGGCTCACAGCACGAGGTAAGAAGAGTTAGCCGCGTAGTTAGGCGCAACGAGTTGCTGATAAATTTGCTCTACCTGGGTCACATTCGTGGTGAGGGTATAGCGTTCCAGCACCCGCTGCCGTGCCTTTTGCCCCAACAGTCGGGTCATCTCTGGCTGATCTCGCAGAATGGGCAACACCGTTTGCAGTTGGCGGCGCACCCGCTGGGTATCAATCACGATGCCCGCGCCCTCCTCCAACACTTCGCCATCGGCCCCGGCATCGGTGGCAATGCAGGCCGTGCCGCAAGACATGGCTTCCAGCAGCGACAGCGAGAGCCCTTCCACCATGGAAGGTAAGACAAAGGCATCAGCGCCGCGCAAAATATCGATGCGACGGGCTTCGTCTTGCACAAAGCCGAGCCAGTGGATCGAGGGATCGCTGCCATAAAACATTCGCAACGATGCCTCTAGCGGGCCATTGCCGACGATCGCGAGTTGGCAATCTGGTCCCATTTGAGCCTTTTGCCAGGCCCGCAGCAGGGCTTCGACATTTTTTTCGGGGGAAATCCGGCCCTGGTAGACAAATAACTGTCGGGCTTGCAGGGTCGATTTGATGGCGGATGGCCCAGGGGAATACTTGGTCGCATCCACGCCGTTGGGGATGACCGCCAATACCCCCTGGGGAACCCCTAGGCGAATCAGAATATCTCGCTGTAGTTTTGAAAAGACGATGACGCGATCGCACCGCGCCAGGGTGGACGCATACATTTGATAAGTGACGTGCTGCGCCCCGGAACTCAGCGTCCGTAGCTTGCGGTCAAAGGCGGGATGAAAGGTGGCGACTAAGGGCACCTGCAGGGACGCACAAATCTCCGGCAGGCGAAAATCAATGGGGGATAGCGTCAACGAGGCGTGTACGACATCCGGTCGTGTCTGTTGCAACGTTTCCACCAATCGCTTGCGGGCTCCCAGCGAAGGGATCGTCAGCATCTGCGATTTAAACCAAAATGGCAGCGTAACTTCTTGGCATCCTGGGTGGATGGCTCCTTGCGGCCACAGGACGGTAGCGGCTTCGGCTTCAGTGGCAGGCGCATTCTCAAAATGAAGAAACGTCACCCGGTTACCACGCTCTAGCAGCGCCTGGGTAATCTCGCGACCGTAGGTGACATTTCCACAAAACGGTGATTTTTTGCCAAGCCATGCTACATGCATCTACCGGGAAAAAGCCTATTTATGCGCAGAATGAGGGCAGTGACCGCTGCTCGCCTGAATCCTCAAGCGCGATCGCCCTCTTGCTTTGCGAGAGAGGCGTTTACCGTGCTGTCATCACCCGTATCGGCACTATACCAGGTCAGCAGACCTCCCGAAGCAACAACGCCGCCCAAGAGGGTCAAAACCAGCGACAGGCCCAGCCAACTTTCCGCCACACTCGCCAGGGCGAGGGGCAGGCTCAGGGCGATGTTAACGACATTGTTTTGCAGACCAAAGACTTTGCCTCGCATGGCGGCGGGCGTTTGGGCTTGAATCGTCGTCTGCATGGGAATGCCAATCAGCGCGGCAAACCAGCCCAGCAGCGCAATCAACCCTAAGGTCGGCCACAACTGTTGGGTCGTCCAGGCCATGCCAACCAGGGCACTCGCCATGCCCACGGAACCGATTAAACCCAGCGATCGCCGCGGCAGGCGACCCCCAAACTGGCCAATCAGCGCCGCTCCGACGGCCATGCCGACCCCTGCCGCCGCGAGGAGGAAGCCAAACTGGGAGGCTTTCAACGCGGGCATCACTTCCGCGAGGCGCACCGCCAACACCGCTAGCGCCGCAAATACGGAAAACAGCAGCACCAGCTGAATAATGGCATTCCTGACTACGGGCTTGGCATTGAGATAGCGCACGCCCTCCTTAATATCGTCCCAAGGGTGAGGGGGCTCATGCTCCGGCAACGTATCTTTTTGGGTTCGCACCAACAGCAGCAGCAAGCCCGCAATGAGGTACCCGGCTCCCACCAAAAGCGATTTGCCCCAGCCCGCCCCACCATCGACTGATTTCAGCAGGGTATCGGCCAGAGTCAGCAGCGGTTCACCGATGGCAAAGCCAATGATGACGGAGGCCATCATCGTCGTGGTGTAGAGCGAGTTGGCCGCCAGCAATCGGGGATTTTTGACAATCAGGGGAATCATCGCCTGCTCCGCCGGGGCAAAGAACTGCGTCAGCGTAGAGACGGCGAAGGTGATGACCAGCAGCAGGCCAAACCCAATGGGTAACTGGCGAAAGCTACCCCAGTCTTGGGACAGCCAGAGGAGGGCGGGCAACGCCATCACCAGTCCACCCCGCAACAGATTCGTGAGGACGAGGACGGCTTGCTTGCTCCAGCGATCGACGTAGACGCCCGCCAACGAGCCAAACAGCACCGCTGGAATCGTGAACGCCACCATGACCGCCGACACCCAACCGCTGATGGATTGGTCTGGGGCATCGAACTGACTGCCGATGATGGCAATCATCAAAACTAGGTAAACCTTGTCGGCCAACTGCGAAAAGACTTGTCCGCTCCACAAAGTCACGAAGTTGCGATTGCGGAGGACGGGCCATAAGCCCTCATAATCAGCGATCGCAGCGTCATGCCCCGAGGCGGATACTTCAGTCGATGAGTCCGCTGCCGCTGGCTGGTTAGCGGTAACTTCTTCCGGGCTGGAATTGAGGTCAGACTCGCGCAGCATCTATCTCGCAGGCATCGGGGTGGGAAAGCAGGCATCAATCAACGTGGCTGATCGAATGGGCCGGTCAAAGTGGAATTCGGCATATTGGCGGAGCAGGCGCTCGATGCGTTGCCAACCGAGCAATTGCTGTTCGGCTGTTGCCATGCCGGGGAGCGATCGCGGCGTCACCCATTCGGTGTCACCTAACTGCTGCAACCATACCAGCTCTTGAGCTGAGATCAGACTGTCGGTGGGATTTTGGGGCGATCGCCTCGGAGCCCTCTTAGTATTTACAGCGTAACGTCCAGAAGGTGTCTTTGCCCGCGGGCTGCCAGGGCGAATCTGCATCAGTTGGTCAACCGCCACGATCCCGCCCGAAGCGGGACTAAACCCGACGTGCCAGTCGGCCCTAGCCAAATCCGGCGCGATCGCCCGTTGGCTGATACAGCACTGGTGGAGTTCTGGTGCCACCCCCGCTGCAATCAGTAATTGAAAAATGCCCTGATTCAAACAGGCCAAAATATCGGTGCTCGCCGCTTGCTCCAAGCGCTGTAGCTGTTCAACCAGTAACGCAAACAACTCGCCCTGGGGCTGCTCACTCAGCGCCTGACACAAGACCAATTCGGCCAAATACTGGCTTGCCGTTAGCCGGGCTAAATCGGTCGATAGCCCTGGAAACGATCGCACCGTTTCGGCCTGCACCAGCTTACCCAAGCTCTTGCCCTGCACGATGAAGAGTTCATTCACGACAAACTGACTGCTGCGCCCCGCCAGCCGCGACTTGTGCTTGCGGGCACCGGGCACCATGACCCGCACCAGACCGTACTCAATCGTGAGGATGGTGACCAGACGATCAGTCTCGCCCATCGGCATCCCTTTGAGGTTAATTCCAGTGGCTTTATAAGAACGAGACATGCTGCAATCAAATTGGGGTCAGGGACAGAATCGCCAGCGGTTGTCACCGCAGACCGGAGTGGGGATCATAGACGGGCCTCAGGCGGCGTGACTGGTAAGAGCTGCCTGAATGCTACACCCTGGCGCAAACTCTGCCGCCGTGACGCGAGTTCAACTTTTATCAACGGGGATCAGTAAGACGCCCTCGCTGTCCCGCAGCTCAAACGATCGCAAATCCTTGAGATCTGCTTTCAGATCTATACCTGGAGTCGTCAGAGCGACCTGCCACTCCGCCATGTCGAGTTGCAACCAATCGCCGGGATTGACGGTCATCGGTTCGCCCCCCATATGGGTCAAAATCACCACTTCGCTGCCGGGGGCCACTGCGGGGTGGGGTTCACTACGGTAGCCATAGAAAATGGTGCGCTGGTCGTCACTGATGCGGTTGAAGCGATCGCGCCCCGTCAGATTTTCCCGCAGCCAGGGATGGCTCCGACGAAAGTGGCGTAGCTGCCAGCTAAAGCGGGTCTGCTTCCCATCTAGATCTTCCAAATAGCGCCCCACGTTGCACATATCATGGCCGTCCTCCATGAAGGCCAGGGCAAAGGCTTTCAGCTTTGGCACATCCAAAGTGGCTAAGAATCGCGGCAGGCGATCGCCCTGCAATTCTTCCATGGCGGGCACGGTGCAAAGCGTGCTGTCGTCGCCATCCAGACATTTCTGACAAATTTGGGCGACCGCTTGCAGGTCATAGTCTGTCTCAATCATGGCGTCCCGCAGGGCATAGGCAAAGTCCCGCAGCTGGTCATACTCTTTAAAGCCCAACGCTTTCAAGCGGGGAAAAGCATCGGCATCGGTATACATTTCGGGCTCAATTTCCCAATCCAGAAAGCCGACTTCCTCCGAGACCACTTTGACGCCATAGCGATCGTCCGTATTGCGGAAAAACCCCCAGGGCGTTTCCACCGTGGCGTTCAAAAAATCCATGGGTAAGCCGGGAGAAAAACCATGCACCCACAGCAACGTGCCTGGATTGTTGTAGGCCCGGTGCAGCACTTGCGGCAACGTTTTACCCAAATTCCAGTTAATTTCAGCATCGGGATCAATCTGGTTGCCCCGGCGCACGGTGTCATGGTTGCCGCAGCCCGTAATCCAATGATCACCTTGAAAAATCACCTCACAGACCCGTCGCCATTTGCGATCCCAAAAGCCCTGAACCGTGGGCGTATTGTGGGCAAAAATCAGCGGCCCCCACTGAAATGAGCCGGGCTTCATTTCCACCAGTTCGCGATAGGTCGATTTTTCTTCCCAGCCTTCCTCCGGCCAGGGGCGGCCATCTTCAAAAATGGTAAACATGAGGCGGCGGTAGCCCTGGATGTCTTGGACAACATCGCTCATGCCTAACAGGTAGGCATCATCCTGTTCAACGCGGCCGGACAGTGGGTTAAAGAACCGAAAATCCTGGCCGCCATCCACCCGAATGCCGTCAGCCCCAGTGTTGATTTTGCGTCGCTGCATTTCCAGCAAAATGGCCCGTACCTGCGGCAACTGATGGTTCAAGTCTTGGCCATACATATTGGGGCCTTTGAAGAACTGTTGGGTCAGCAATTCAATGCCCTGGTTGTCGGAGTGGCCGTACACCAAATCGTAAATGAGCCCAATGGAGCCCCCGGCAAAGTTGTGCAAGGCGGCGACAAAATCCACCATTTCGTCGGGCCGTAGACTGCCCAGTACAGCAGGATTGGTCGAAGACGAGGCCAAAATGGGGACGTCGTAGCCCCAGTTTTGGGTATCGGGCTTGCGCAGAGTCACTGTGACGGTATGCTCGGCAATTTCTTGGGTGGGGGCAATCACGACTACATTTGATTCGACCGCTACTTCGGTGTCAATTGACGTAGCGCGATCGCTAGCCTCTCCATCCATTGCCGGGGGCAAAGAACCGATCGCAAAACACTCGTGCTCGACGTTGGTATCTTCGCGGCGATACTCAATGGTGGGTTCCACGGGCAAGAGCTGCACACAGTCATAGCCGCAGTAAACTTCGTCAGCGGGCGTCAGCGGTTCCCCAGCGGCGATTTTATCGGAGATGCGATTGAAGGTGTGGGTCAATCCTTCGAGGGTGCCTTCGGGAGAAGCGGTCTTAGCGTGGATCTGCAAAATATTGGTGGGCGTGGGGACCCGAGGAATTTCCGCATCGGGGATGCCCTTGGGGGCCGCCGTCCGGCGAAAGTAACTGAGGTCGGCCCGTCGTCGTTGTAAGCGACGCATGTCATACACTTCAGCCGGCGCAAACACGCCGTAGGGGGTGGAATACGCCAGGGGATCACGGATGATATGAACGCGTTGCTCCGCATCGACGTAGCGTAGCCAGTAAAACGAGCCAGCCGTGTTGCGATTACCCGCTTTGACACCAGCGACTACCGCCCAGAGAAATTCCCCCTGCTGCTGTAGGGGCACCAAGTCACGCTGAAATTCGATAACTTGCAGCGGCTCGCGAAAGTTGACTGGCGTTTTGGGGGTGAAAATCTCCAGTTCCAGCGATCGCTCTGACTGGATCACGTTGGCCGTCAGTTCCGGCGTCCAAAAGCCAAATTCGGTCAGCCCATCCCGCCGATAGTGAGCGCCCAACCGTTTAGCCAGCCGTTGCCCTCGCCCAAAGTACGTATCGTCAGACGCCATGACCGAGGCGGCCCACTGCAACAGGCTATGGGTTTCATCTTCAACGAGGCGCAGGGTAGAACTAGCAGGACTCTTGACTGGCACGATATCGACTCTCTTAAGCGTTAGGTGACGGTGTTAGGAAGCAAAACAGCATTGCCTGATCGGCGCTGCCCCACCCCTGGTAAGACGGGAATTACCGCCGCAGCGACAACGGCGATCGCTCAAAGCTGGAGTCAGTATGCCCCAGCGGATGAAGGAGCATCACGGGCCGTTGGTCACAGTCTTGAAATTTGCTGCGACATCCCTGGATTCAGCAAGCCTACCCAACGCCATGACGACAGTAGCCTGGAACCACCCCTCCTCCCGTTACCAGGCTACTGCAATCCATCAGTTCTGTAAGACTTCGGGCAAATTCCTTTTCCTCGCCAGATTCATTCTCATAATGTGGTGAATCGCGGCGGTCAAATTAACGTATTGGGGGAGTAAGTGCGATCGCTTTTATATCAATTGACAGTCATCAACATCTATCGCGAGAGGGAAGTACAGACTTAAAAGACATTCTTTGATGTTATGGATAGTGTGGCTCATGAATTCTTGGTTCCAGGGAATGTCCGAAATTATTGGATGAAAACGCTCTTTGGAGTCCTGCTGGAATCGTCATGCACGTCCTTTCGCAAGGCAAATCATGTCAGTATGGCTGACATCGATAGCCCCATGATCGACAGGTTGCTTGCTCCTTGACAGCAGGTAGCGGTCAAAGCGCTGTTCCTTATCACCCAACGCATTCAGGAGACCCTGATATGAAATCTTCCCTTGTCATCCTTTATCACCGCGAACCCTATGACGAGGTGGTGGTTGACGGTAAGACTGTCTACCGCGATAAAAAAAGTCCCAATGGCATTGTGCCGACCCTGAAAACTTTCTTCGCGAATGCGGAAAGTGCGACATGGATTGCCTGGAAGCAGATGAAGTCCAAGCAGCAGACAAGTTTTGAAGAGCGGGTCGTCATGGAAGGGGGCAAGGAAAGCAGCCAAGTTCGCCGCATTCCTCTGTCGGCCCAGCAGGTCAAAGATTTTTACTACATCACGGCTAAAGAGGCATTTTGGCCGATTCTGCACTCTTTTCCTGAGCATTTCACTTACGAGAGCTCCGACTGGGACAATTTCAAAGCCATCAATCAGCTCTTTGCCGAGGCGGCTTGCGAAGACGCCGCTGACGACGCCCTGATCTGGATTCACGACTACAACCTGTGGCTGACGCCGTATTACATTCGGCAAAAGATGCCCAACGTGAAGATTGCCTTCTTCCATCACACGCCGTTCCCGGCAGCGGATGTGTTCAACATTTTGCACTGGCGAGAGGCGATCGTCGATAGCCTGCTCTGCTGTGATCTCTGCGGCTTCCACATTCCCCGCTACGTAGAAAACTTTGTCGGGGTGGCCCGCAGCCTTCGGGACGTAAAAACAGTCGAACGTGGCCCGGTGCGTGATGCCTTTACGCCCCACGGTGTCGCCTTGTCCGAGCCGGATATGACGACTAAGTTGAGCTACCAGGGTCGCACCATACATCTCGATGCGTTTCCGGTGGGCACGCATCCGCAATATATTGCTGACACGATTAATTCTGACAAGGTGCAAGCCAGCATTAAGCAGATTCGCGATGACATCGGCGATAACAAACTCATCGTCTCCGCTGGCCGAGTGGACTACGTGAAGGGCGCAAAGGAAATGCTGCTTTGCTATGAACGTCTATTGACCCGTCGCCCCGATCTGCAAGGCAAGGTCAATTTGGTCATGACGGCGGTGAAGGCTGCTGCGGGCATGCGGGTGTATAAGACGGCGCAGAGTCAGATTGAACAAATGGTCGGTAAGATCAACGGTCGTTTTTCTAAACTGAACTGGACGCCGATCTTGCTGTTTACTGAGCCCGTGCCCTACCACGAGTTAATGGCGTTTTACGGCACCGCTGACATTGCCTGGATTCCCCCGCTGCGAGACGGGTTGAATTTGGTTGCTAAGGAATATATCGCGGCTCACCAAGGACGGGACGGTGTCCTGATTCTCTCAGAGTTCACAGGGTCTGCCGTCGAACTGCCGGATGCGGTGCTGACCAATCCTTATTCTGACAAGCATATGGATGAGTCGATTGATCAGGCGTTGGCGATGAGCCCCGAAGAGCAGCAGGAGCGGATGCAGCGGCTGCACCAAGTGGTGTTGCAGTACGACGTGAAAGAGTGGGCCAACCACATGTTTAGAGCAGCGAATGCCACAGCGTCGCCGGGTGAACCTGCGCTAGTGTAAGGGCAAGTTATGGAAGGTTGACCTCAATTAGAGTCGCGATCGCCTTACTTTCATCCTCAGGTCATGGCTCAGGAGTGAGAGGTTTGTAGGGGCGATCGCGTTTCTGATACCGGTAATTAGTGACCTTCAAGATTGGCTGCGCAGCTAGCGCCAATAGCCACTTATTTGCTGCATTCAAGGAATTATATAGATGAGAGATCTCCAAGCCATTCAGCGGCGAGACTATGATGTGGTCGTCATTGGGGGCGGCGTCAATGGGGCCGCCACGGCTCGCGATTCTGCCCTCAGGGGCTTATCGGTATTGCTGATCGAAAAAAATGACTTTGCCGGGGGCACCACGAGTTGGTCGACCCGCTTGGTGCATGGTGGGTTGCGCTATTTAGAATATTTTGAATTTCATCTCGTGCGGGAATCGCTGCGCGAGCGCGAAATCTTGCTGCAAACGGCCCCCCATTTGGTGCAGCCGATTCAGATGACCATTCCGATTTATGGGGTGGGCACCCGCAGCTATTGGGAAATTCAAGCGGGCATGCTGTTATATGACGTGCTGAGCTACGACAAAACGCTGCCCAATCACCGGATGCTGTCCCGGGCCAAGATGAAGCAGCTATTTCGCGCGGTTGATCGCGATAACCTTAAGGGCTCCGCCCAATACTACGACGGCCAGGCAGAACATGCGGAACGCCTCTGCTTGGAGATTTTGCTCGATGCGCGGTCGGCAGGGGCCGATGTGCTGAACTACACGACCGTGACCGGACTCCAGCGTGAGGGCGATCGCCTCACGGGGATAACCGCCTATGACCAAATCGCCGACGAAGAATTCAGGGTTAATTTGCCCGATCATGCTGTGGTGGTGAATACCTCTGGCCCCTGGGTTGACCGGGTGCTGGGGCTGGGCCGCCGGGATGGTGAAGACGCGCCCATTGGTGATAAGCGTAAAATCGGCGGGACTAAAGGCAGCCACATTATTGTTGATTCCTTCCCCGGTGCGCCGGATACCGCTCTTTATGTTGAAGCTAAATCCGACGGTCGGCCCTTCTTCATTGTGCCGTGGTGTGGCCAGTACCTGATCGGCACCACGGATCTGAAATACACGGGGGATCTCGATCGCGTCAAAGCCGATGACGACGAGGTTGATTACCTGATTAGGGAAACTAACCAGGTGGTTTCGACCGCGCGATTAACCCGAGACGATGTGAAATTCACCTACTCTGGGATCCGGCCACTGCCCTATGTTGGCGATAAAAAAGCGGGCAGCATTAGCCGGGCTCATATTCTCAATGATCATAAAAAAGACGGGGTGAGCAACCTGATCTCGCTGATTGGGGGCAAACTGACGACCCACCGCCAAGTGGGTGAAGAAATGACCGATTGGGCCTTTAAGAGAATGGGGAAATCTGTACCGCCTTCGCCGACTCGCAAGCGGCCTTTGCCGGGCTGCATTTGGCCCGACGATGAACGGATTGAGACGGCGCACCAGCGTTATCGCGATCGCCTCCAAACTGACACATTGGAATATTTGTTCAATGTGTATGGCGCGCGGGCAATGGAGTTGTTGGCCCTCATCGACGACCAGCCCGATTTGGCCGAGCGGCTAATCCCCACCCATCCGAACATTCGCGCGGAAGTGGTGTTTGCCATGCAGTCGGAGATGGCCCACACGGTGCTCGACTTCACTCGCCGCCGGACGATTTTGGCGATGAATGCCAACTACGGCTACGACGTGTTGGAACCCATCTTGGCTACTCTGCGTCAGCATTGCGGCTGGGATGCGGCGAAATGTCAGCAAGAGACAGCAGCTTACAAGCAGTTTATGGAAGAGAACTGCATTCCCGATTACGTGCTGGAGACCGCCGTTGAGGGGCGATCGCTGCAAGCCGTTTAAGGATGGTAGCGATCGCTGGCGATGGGCTCCCTTAACGTTTAGGTCTGGGTGGTCAGACGATGAAGTCTATCGTTGACTCCATACCGACCCTCTCAGACCTAAACGTTAGATTTGGCCCCTTCACCCTGTTCTCCGTCCTCAACTACTGATTCAGCTGGTTGAGCCCCTTGGTTAAGGGGGGCATGGGGGGCTTCCTAAGCTGCCGCGCGATTTAGCAAAATCGGTATAAAAAACAGGTATTTTTTAGATTAATCCAGCTCAGTTTGTCGATTTCCTGTCGACGCCGACCTGGGCTCTGTACCCCCACACCCATGATTGAACCTATGGACGCTAACGTGACCTCTCCAATTTCTATCGATGCTGAGCAGGCCCAAAAGCAATCAGCCGAGCTGACCATTCTGGGGGCCGGAGCCTGGGGCACGGCCCTGGCCTCATTGGTGGAAAAAAACAACCACACCGTTTGCTTGTGGTCGCGGCGCGGTGACATTTCCCTCGCTGACGCCGTCAAAGACGCCCATGTCATTTTGTCAGCGGTGTCAATGAAAGGGGTGCCCTCGGTGGCCGCACAGCTCAAGAAGCTGAACATTCCCCCAGAGACGATTATCGTCACGGCGACCAAAGGGCTGGATCCCGAAACCACGCGCACCCCGTCCCAAATTTTCCACGACACCTTTCCCGATAATCCGGTTGTGGTGTTGTCTGGCCCGAATCTCTCCAAAGAAATTGAGCGGGGGCTGCCGGCGGCGACCGTTGCGGCCAGTTCCCATCCCGAAGCGGCAGAAGCGGTGCAATATCTGTTTTCTTCCGATACGTTTCGGGTGTATAGCAGCCCCGATCCGCTGGGGGCAGAGCTGGGCGGCACTTTAAAAAACGTGATTGCGATCGCGGTTGGCATTTGCGAGGGGCTCGATCTGGGATCAAATGCGCGATCGGCGCTCATGACTCGCGCGCTCCCCGAGATGATGCGCATCGGCACCCATCTGGGCGGCCAGGCCGAGACTTTTATTGGGCTGTCGGGACTGGGCGATATGCTGGCGACCTGTACCAGTGTGCTGAGCCGCAACTATCGCGTGGGCTACGGGTTGGCCCAGGGCAAATCCCTCGACCAAATTCTGGAAGAGCTGGGCAGCACAGCAGAGGGGGTCAACACGACTAACGTGCTGGTGAAAATTGCTAACCGGGAAGGGATTCCCGCGCCCATTTCCCGGCAGGTCTACCGTCTGCTGAATGGTAAAATCACTCCCCAGGAAGCGGTTGAAGCCTTGATGGAAAGGGACCTCAAAGCGGAAGCTTGTTTGCTGACTGAGTAAACTGCGACGGCAATGTGCTCACCCTGTCGTGATGAGCTGGGGCGACAGGGCAGCCTGGCGATCGAAACTGGCAGGAACGTGAGTTCGACGAAACGTTGAAGATTTTCGCAGAATCCTCTGCATTTGCAATATTCTCATCAGGGCATCAGGGTTTGAAGCCTTTCTCCCCTGGGGAGCTACCGTGTACACATAAGTCTTGAAACCCTTGCTGTCATGGCTTTTCCCTCATCCCCCAATCCCTTCTCCCAGAGCGGAAGAAGGGGAGCCGGAAAGCTTTGTCTGGCCTCCCCCTCGCCCATTTTTGGGAGCGGGGGACTGAGGGGGTGAGGGCCGAGATGTGTATACACGGTAGCCACTGGGGAGAGAGGTTTGGAGAGAGGGCAAAAGGCGTCTGTCGAATTGACGTGGCAAGAGGGCTGTATTTCTGCCGTGCAGCGCTCGTTCTGTCATGTTGCACAGGCCCTGTGGGCTGGGCGGTTTGACTATGGTCATATGGAGTTATCCATGCCTCCCCGGTATTTGTTCACTGAGGGATGAACGGAACGAAATGGGGTGTCGTTCGTCCCCCAGTTAAAGCGGGACGCAAGTTTTGTGCGGCGATCGTGCCGGTTTCCGTCCTCCCCTAAGATGTAGGGCTGTGTGTGATGTCAAGTCATTTAGTAAGATGCGATTTTTAACCTCTGTAGTAGTGGGTCTGTTGGCTGTATGGGCTAGCGGTGGCGGCAGTTCCGTAGCGGCGACCGCAGCGCCACTGACGATGATTGCTCAGCCATTAGCGGCGATCGCCACGGCCTTGGACAACAAAGGCGAACCCAAGGACGACAGCATGACCCTGTTGCGGTTTGAGACGGATCACTACCTGGTGCGGGTGTATCGCCAAGACGGGTTGACCTATCTCAACGTCTACAACAAAGAAACGGGGTTCACTGACCAAAATGGCGTATTGGCCTATCTGGTGAGTCCTGAAAGTAACGATGACCCCTGGCGCACGTATGCCAATCAACAGGGGGACTTGGAATATCGCGCCAAGGTCAATCCCCAGGGTGAAACAGCGCTGGAAATACGCCTACCCGATGGCCCACCGGCCCGACCTGAATATGGTTTCAACGTCACCTACAGCTTCCCGCACACCTATTTAGGCGCTGATTTAGACAGTGTGCTCGACGAACTCGAAGCGGCAGGCTGGACTGTGGACTCCAAGACTTCTGAGTTGGTGCAACTGACACGCAATCAGTTGGCCCTGGACCTCAAGTTTGACCCCGTCACCCAGGTCATTACCTATACTCAGCTGATTGATTTGACCTAGCGCCGCGTCGCGATCGCCGCTACTATGTCGATCCGCGCTCCATGGTCACTGGTCAAAAGAGAGGAATCTTGTGCAACGAGTCATCGTTGATCCGGCCCAAATTCAGGCTGATCAGCTTACTTTGACTGCTGAACAACGGCATTATTTGCAGCGGGTGTTGCGGCTTCAGTCGGGCGATCGCTTTTTGGCGTTAGATGGGCAGGGGCACCTGTGGACAGCCGTGTTGCAACGGGACGCCACCCAAGCCACCTTGACGCCCATTGCTCCTGAGGTGGCGACGACGGCATTGCCGCGATCGCAGATCACCCTTGCCGCATGCTTACCCAAACAGGGCTTTGATGAGGTGGTGCGGCAGGTGACAGAGTTGGGGGTGCATGAGATTGTGCCGCTGGTGAGCGATCGCACTGTGCTGCGGCCCAGTGCCAACAAGCTCCAGCGCTGGCGACGCATCGCCGCCGAAGCTGGGGAACAATGCGAGCGCCTGACCGTCCCTACCGTTAGGGAGCCCCTAGCCTGGTCCAGTTGGCTAGCCCAAGAGTCACAGGATACCCGACTCATCTGCGTCGCCCGCCGGTCTGCCCCCGCGCTATTGTCAGTGGGTTTGTTGTCCCCCTGCCCGACGATAGAAATAGCCATCGGCCCCGAAGGCGGTTGGACCGCATCTGAAGTCACCCAAGCCCTCTCCCACGGATATCAGGCGGTGTCTTTAGGCAGCTCAATCTTGCGCGCTGTCACCGCGTCTGTCGTGGCGATCGGGATCCTTCAAGCTGGAATTGAATTCGCTACCATACAATCATCAAGCGACACCTCATTATGAATACCGTCAACACTTTAGAAGCCACTACAGAGGTTTGTCTGTCTGGGTTTCATGCCTTGTCCGATCCCTTGCGCATGAACGTAATCGAGCGGCTGCGAACCCAGGAAATGTGCGTATGCGACCTCTGCGACGAACTAGCGGTCAGTCAGTCCAAACTGTCCTTCCATTTGCGAGTGCTGAAAGATGCCGGGTTGGTCAAAGCGCGTCCCCAAGGTCGATGGACTTACTACAGCCTCGATTTGGCCCAATTTACAGCGCTAGAGCAATATTTGGCTGATTACCGTCGCCACAGCCCGATCATTCCAACTCGCTTACATGAAGAAGCCGAATAACGGCTCGGTGGCTGAATACTCGGTTGCCGGGGGCCACTCGCCGGTGGCCCAGCAGCCCCTACTCCAGACAGCCCGACTGCGCGTAATGTCAGAGATTGATGAGCCAGACCATTCCCATTGCGTGGGGACAGCGTTTGCGAACGGTTTCGAGACTTGCGCGCCAATAAGGTTCCTATGGACCGAGTTTCGACTTCGCTCAACTCTCGATACTGGTCGGTTGAGCGAAGTCGAAACCCGAATTGGTCGGGTACTTTTTTGGGTTGCCGTTCCCTTATGGCTGATTAGACTGATAGCAGCCAGTTAAACTTGCCAGGGCAAGTCTGGTTTTCTCTAGCAATCATCTTCACGAGAGCAAGTGGCGCACCCTCCAAATATGGCAATTTCTCATCCGGGTTTGAATGAGGTCACGGCGGCCTTACAGTTTGCAGCGCGCAAACATCGGCAGCAACGGCGCAAAGATGCTGACCAGACTCCCTATATCAATCACCCGATCGCGTTGCTAAATATTTTGGTCAATGAAGCGCAAATCAGCGATGCGGTGGTGTTGATCAGTGCTCTCTTACACGACACGGTGGAAGATACTGACACCACCCTGACGGAGATTGCCGACCAATTTGGTGAGGCAGTCGCCACGGTGGTGGATCAAGTCACCGATGATAAATCGCTGCCCAAAGCCACTCGCAAACAGTTGCAGGTCGAACATGCTGCGACGGTGAGCGATCGCGCCAAGCTGGTAAAACTGGCGGACAAAATTGCCAATATTCGCGATATCGCGATCGCGCCACCCCCTGATTGGTCACCTGAGCGACAACGAGAATATTGTGACTGGGGTAAGCGCGTCGTCGATCAAATGCGCGGCACCCACACAGGGTTAGAGACCCTCTTTGACGCTGCCTACGCCGCCGCGATCGCGGGCAACGCTCCAGCCCGCTAATTTGAAAGACTCGTCGGCAAAGTCGGCAATGGGCGGCGGCGGGGCAGACAGCCAAAGTTCCCAAATTGCGAATTGGTCAGTGAAGGGCAGCAAAAATATAATTTTTCACAGGAAATTATCAGGAATACTGCAAAGTATTGACGCTGGAACTATCAAGTGAACTCAATGTGACTGCTGAGATGCAAGATAGAGATAGGCATCAGGATGCATCGGGGCTAGAGAACCGTCGGACCAGAGGCTGATGTGGCTCAAGCATGGATGAAAGCCCTTAATCTGACCTGTTGTAGGCGATGACCCAAGCTTGCTGCAAAGTTCTTGCAAAGTGCTAGAGGGCAATTGCCTGCGGCTGAGGAAGGGCAACCACCGGCATACTGAGAATATTGAGGATGTTGATGTACTGCTCATGGGTATATCGCTGCGATCGCTATTAGTTATCCCCTTCGTCATTCAGGTCATTGGCGTCACATCGGTGGTCGGGTATCTGTCATATCGGAGTTGTCAACGGATTGTCGAAGAGCTGGCCACTCAGCTATTGAACGAAACGGGCAATTTGATCGCGCAAAACCTGGATCGATACTTGTTAGCCGCCGCTAGCCAAAATCAGTCTCACTTGGCAGCTTTAAACTCGGGAGCCATCAGCCTCGACGATTTAGACCAGCTGCATCGTTATTTAACGTTGGAACTGTTGGTCACTGAAAATGCGACCACCTTTTTGCTCGGCACCGAGGCAGGTGATTTGCGGGCCAGTCACCGGGTGACGGCTCAAGATTATGAGGTGAATACCCGTCTCACGCCGGCGGAAATGCCCATTGAGATGGTTATTTTGGATCCGTCTCAATCGCCTAATACCGATCTCTACAGTGTTGATGCTGAGGGAAATCAGGGCCGATATCTCGAAAGCATCCAAGGGCTTGAAGTGCATACTCGCCCTTGGTATCGCCAAGCCGCTGAAACAGGAGTCCCTGGGTGGAGTGAAATTTTTCAGATTGGCTCGACTGATCACCTGGCTATCAGCGCCTTTGCCCCGATTTACACCGATGCTCAACAGTTATTAGGAGTGTTTGCGGTCAATGTCAGCCTGCGGCAACTGGATGATTTTTTGGCCGACTTAGCATTTGTTAAATCAGGTCAGGCCTTTGTCATGCAGGCCAACGGTTTGATGGTGGCGAACTCGACCACCGCCCCCTCTTATATCGCGGTCCAACCGCCGCGCAACTCGTCTCCTGGTCAGTCCCCGCCCTTAGCGATGCCGCAAAATGTCGAGTTTCAGCGCCTCACGGCAGCAGAAAGCGAGAATCCCGTCACGCGGGCGGCGTTTCACGCGATCCAAGCTAGCGTCGACTCGACGGCCCCACTACAGACCTCGCTAGATCTGTCGATGCAGGTGGCGGGCGATCGCTACTATACCCATGCCACCCCTTACTGCAATGACTGTGGCCTCGACTGGGTGATTGTGACCACGGTGCCCGAGTCGGCGTTTGTCGGCACGCTGTGGGGCCACATGCGTCCCGCGATTGCCTGGTCAGGGTTCACGTTGTTAGCCGCCATTGGGTTTGGCATTTGGCTCACGCGACGCATTACGCGACCCCTGCAACAGCTCAACAAGGCCACGCTGGCCTATGCTGATGGCCGCCCTGAGGTGGTCACAACACCGACCCTAGTGAAGGAAGTGGAGTCGCTGCGCTTGGCGTTTCTGGAAATGATGGCCAAGACGGACGCCCAGCAACATGAAATTCAGCAGTTTCATACGAATTATCAGCAATCGCTCAAAGCGGAAATCGCCCACCATACGGCGGAACTGAGCACAACGACAGCACAACTCTGCGAAGCTCAGCGCATTGCGAAGGTTGGCAGCTGGGAATTTGAGGTCGCCAGTGGGCAACTCAGTTGGTCAGCAGAAATGTTTCAGATTATGGGGCGCGATCCTGCATTAGGGGTGCCAAAAGTGGAGGATGCCTATGCTTTGGTCACGCCACCGGGGGAAGAGCCACTCCGGGCGGCCGTTGCCCAAGCCCTGACCGCAGGCGTGCCCTATGAACTAGAGCAAATGATCATACAGCCCACGGGGGAGCGGCGCTATGTGCTGAACCGGGGAGAAGTCCAGCGCGATGAGCAGGGCAACATCGTCCGATTAGTGGGCACGACGGCAGACATAACCGAGCGCAAGACCGCTGAGTTAGCGCTAGCGACCAGTGAAGAAAGGCGGCGGCTGGCGCTAGAACTGACGAATACGGGCAGTTGGGAATTTGAGGTGGACACGGGGCTGGCGACTTGGAGTGATAGCCATTATCGGCTGATGGGGCTCGTACCCCAATCTGTCCCGGCTAATTATGAAGTGTGGCGCGATCTCGTTTATCCCGATGATTTAGCGGCTGCCGAAGCGGCGTTTCAGACCGCGATTGACCAACACACCCTGTTATCGGTCGAATATCGGGTGGTGCATCCGGAGGGCGCAGTGCGGTGGGTGCTCACGCAGGGCCAGGCCATTTACGCCGCCGATGGCACTCCCCAGCGCATGGTGGGCGTCATGCTCGATATCAGCGATCGCAAACAGCTAGAGCTGGCCTTGCAAGCATCGGAATCTCAGCTTTCCAGCGTGTTAGATAGTGCTCGGGCCACCATCGTGCGCTTGCGGCTATTCCCCGATCATCGCTTTGAGTTTATTTATCTCTCACCCAATTGTGAACATCTGTATGGGTTTAGCGCCGCCGCTTTAATGGCTGATCCTTACCTGTGGCAGGGCTGTGTAGAACCAGCAGATTGGCCAACCCTGATCGTGGCATTTGCCACCCCACTTCCAAAACAGATGACTGCGCCCCAGCAGTTTGTAAAAACCTATCGCTACCGATATCCTCACGGCTCGTTGCAATACATCTTGGCTCACCTTTCTGTGCAGTGGAATGGGTCAGGATATTGGGATTGCACCATTGTTGATGCCGACATTACCGAACTGAAACGCACCGAAGAGACCCTACAGCTGCTGTCTCAGGAGTTGCAAGTGTGGCGCGATCGCTATGAAATTGCCATCACCACCGGACGACAGGTCGTGTTTGAATATGACTTCAGCCGCCAAACCTATACCTTTAGCCAAAATACCTCAGAGATGTTTGGCTACGACCCGGTGGACCTGCCAGAAACGATGGAAGATAGTCTTGCCAGGGTGCATCCCGACGATGTTCAGGCTTTGGCGGCGGCAATTCAAGCCGCCCAGACCGCTCCCCCCCATGCTTATTGTCTGGAGATTCGCATTCGCTGTCAGGACGGCACTTACCTCTGGGTCGAAGACCAAGCTCGCATACAACTGGATGCAGCCGGGCAGCCAGTGAAGATCATCGGTTCCTTGAAAGACATTAGCGATCGCAAACAAGCCGAAATGGAACGCGACATCGTCATGGAGCAGTTGCGGCAATCGGGCGAAAATTATCTGGCGATTTTGCAGCATCAAACTGAACTCATTACTCGGTTTAAGCCCGACGGCACGGTAATTTTTGTCAATGATGCCTTTTGCGAATACTACGGCGTTCACAAAACAGACATGCTGGGCCAGACGTATCACCCATTCATTTATTCAGCCGATCAACCGGCGATCGATGCATGTTTAGCGCGTCTCTCGCCGAAACATCCCTACAGCACGGTGGAACATCGGGTGTTCGTGCGGGGCGAAGTGCGCTGGATGCAATGGACGAACCGCGCCATTTATGATGCGCAGGAGCACCTGATCGAGATGCAGTCCGTGGGCCGCGACATTCACGATCTCAAGCAGGTCGAAGCGGCCCTCCGAGAGAGCCAAGCGCAATATCAGCGTCTGGTCGATGATATCGGCGATCGATTTGTCGTCTTTAGTCATACGGGGGAGTTGGGCATCCTCACCTATGTCAGCGATGGCATTCAATCAGTCTTTGGCCTCCAGCGGCAAGACGTGATTGGCAAAACCTGGCAAACCGCAGTTGATTGGTGTTCCAAATCGGTGGCACTAGCGTTAACCGAACTGCAAGCGTTGTTACATGGATCCGTCGATTTTCAGGAATTTGAGATGGAGTTTACGCATCCCGACGGGGCTCGGCGGACCGTCCGGGTCTCCCAACATCCGGTGCGGGATGCGGCGGGCGAGCTGCTAGAGATCGAAGGCATCGTCGAAGACATTTCCGATTACAAGCAAGCCGAAATCGAGTTGCAGTTACTCAACGCGCAGCTAGAGGAGTTGGCCACCACCGATAGTTTGACGAAAGTGGCGAATCGGCGACAGTTTCTCATCGCGCTAGCTCAAGAGTGGTCGCGCCACCAGCGCGAAGGGTTGCCCCTCACGATCATGATGCTCGACATCGATCATTTCAAAGCCTACAACGACACCTATGGTCACCCGGCGGGCGATCGCTGTTTGACGCAAATTGCCGAGGTGCTCAAACAGAATATGCAGCGCCCTGGCGATTTAGTCGCCCGCTATGGCGGTGAAGAATTTATCATGCTACTGCCCAACACTCACCAGGTAGGAGCGGTCACGATCGTCCAGCACATTCAAACTCAGATTGCCGAGCAGGCCATTCCCCATGCCGCCTCGCCGACGGGTCCGCACATTACCGTCAGCCTGGGCATCGCCGTTGTTCCGAGGCCAACGGCAATGGACGATATGACCGCAATCGAGATCGCCGATAAAATGCTCTACGCGGCAAAACGTTACCGGAACATTTATCAACTCAAAGTCGTCAACCATCCATCAGAGGAATAACCTTCCATTCAACTGTCCCTAACGGCTAATTTGATGCGGTCAGCAATTGATTGCCCCAACCGTTCACAACCGATTATGACAACCGCAAAAGTGTACTGAGCCCTGGGCGAATTGCTCGATTTGTCATTAGGTTATGAGCATAAGCCCCTGCCCCAGTCTGCTGTTGAGAACGAAGTTTCCGCCGCGACTCCACACCTCAACAGCCCTCAGGCCAAGTCTTTTTGGTTTACCCTACCCGAAGTATGACCATGTTTGCTAAATTTGCTGCTGCTGCTGCCACCCTACCGATTTTGTTGAGCCTGCCGACGGCGGTACTGGCCCAAACGGCAAGTTCTTATGCTGACTGGCGCTATCTCTATGTCGACAGTTTTGAAAATAGTGCGGGGCAAAACATTACCCAAGAGTGGTGGCTCAGCCCGTCTCAAACCCGCCAAAATAGCCAACTACAATTTACGCTGCTCGCCCGGCGATCGCCCATGAGCGATAACGGCACAGCGGCGGCCCTGTTCGGCTATGTGGCTAATTGCGATAGCATGATGTATGCGATCGAAAGCGTGCAATATCTCGACGTGAATGACCGCATCCTCAACGGCCAGACGATGCAGCAGGCAATGCAGTCCGCTGATCCCGACAGTCAGTTTTACAGCGTCTTGAGCAACCTGTGTAGTGGCGCTTACTAAGGGCATCACGCTCACCCCCTCTTGCTTGCGTCGATGACACTGCTATAGCAATCCGTACAAAAGTCGGGTGAGTTAAAGTGGATGAAAGCTTGGAGCCCTGCCGATGACTGCCCCCGATAGTCTCGACCTGCGCCAGCAAGCAATCGCCGCGCTCGAAGCGGGGCATTTCAAGGCCGCTGTCAGTCGGTTGATGGGCATTGGCACCACCACGCTGACCGAGTGGCACCATCGATATCGCGCTAGCGGTGAGGTCGCTGCCAAGCCCAGCTACCAACGAGGCCATAGTCATAAAATCACTGACTGGCAAGCATTTCGCGCTTTTGCCGCGACGCACGGGGACAAAACTCAGGCCGAGATGGCCCAGTTGTGGCCCGAGGCGATGAGCGAAGACACGATGGGTCGGGCGCTCAAACGGATTGGCTTCACGCGAAAAAAAAGAGCGATCTCTACGCCGAAAGAGACCCTGAAAACCGCCAAGCCTATGACCGTGAATTAGCGCAATTCGAGGCCCACCAACGGGTTTATCTCGACGAGGCGGGCATCAATAATACGGAAGACTATGCCTATGGTTGGTGCCCCAAAGGCGATCGCTTCCCCGCCGAGCACCGGGGCAATCGTACCGAGCGAGTCAGCTTGATGGCCGCTTGGCATCAACATCAACCCGTGGCACCGCTGACCGATGAGGGCTACTGTAATCGCTCGATGTTCGAAACGTGGTTAGAACAACCGCTGTTGCCAGCTCTGCCCTACAGGCAGTGTCATCATTTGTGACAATGCCTCGTTTCACAAAGGCGGACGAGTGGAAGCCTTAATACAACAAGCGGGGTGCTATTTGTTGTATTTGCCGCCTTACTCCCCGGATTTGAACCCGATCAAACATCAGTGGTTTGTTTTGAAGAACCGGATGCGGAAACAGATTCAATCGGGCGAATCGTTTAGACAGGTCGTCGACCA
>NZ_JACSWC010000332.1 GCF_016888165.1 Halomicronema sp. CCY15110
CTGCTGCGCCGCTACGCCGAGGAGCTGGGGGTGGCCCTGCGAGGCATTGACGGCACCGAGGATGTGGATTTCTTTGGCCGCCCGGAGGAAGAAATTTTGGTGGAAATCAACGCGCCGGCGCTGGTGGCGGTGGGGCTGTCGGCCCAAGGCTTGGCTGACCAAGTGGCTCTGAGCGATGCCAAGACCAGCGCCGGGCAGCTGCGATCGCCGGATCAGACCCTGGCCATT
>NZ_JACSWC010000333.1 GCF_016888165.1 Halomicronema sp. CCY15110
TACGCTATCGCTTAGGTGCAAAGCTCAAAGCCCCCCGTCCGCAGAACATCAAACAAAACCCTGAGGCCGTTGAGACCTATAAAAAAAAATAGGTTCAGCCCTGAAGGTGTTTGGGGACTGCTTCGGCACCGGCAAACCGCTGCGATATCTCTGTCAAGACGAGATGCGGATTGGGTTGATGAGCCAGCGAGGGCGTGTGATTACCTCACGTGGGGTCAAGCCAATTGCAGTAGAGCAGTATGTTCGTGAGAATTTCTGGGTCTATGGGGTGGTGGAACCGCTCTCAGGTTGGCACCTGTGCCAAGAGTATCCCCACTTAAACGGGACGCATTTTCAGCACTTCATCACTGCGGTATCAGACGCCCTCGGCGATGAGATAGCGGTCATGCAAATGGATCAGGCCCAGGCGCATCGAGCCAAAGCGCTGATATGGCCGGAGAACCTGATTCCTGTCTTTCAACCACCCTACAGTCCCGAACTCAATCCAGCCGAGCGCTTCTGGCAGCATCTGAAGTCGCCCCTCAAGGGAAAATGTTTCGAGACCTTA
>NZ_JACSWC010000334.1 GCF_016888165.1 Halomicronema sp. CCY15110
AGCCGGATGAAGGGAAACTTTCACGTCCGGTTCTGTAGACCATCGTCGGGGGCGACCCCGGCGATGAGTTTAACCAGTCTCTGAGGTGGATGCGATCGCTAATAGGTATGAATCCATCCGACGCGATGAAGGGTCGGGAGAAATCCTCTCTGGCGGCAATCGCTATGTCCACTGTGAAAGACGGTTCTCGATCGCGGTCTTTGAAGCAGCCGTGAGGACGGTTTGTCGGGATTGGGGGGTGGAGCCAGTACCCACGGTGGTCTGTGGGCCATCAGAGTTTGCTTCACCTCATATTCCTCATGAGGCGAATCCTCAGCGGGTTGGTGGAGGTGTGAAGGATCTTCAGTGGTTGGTGATGGATTACCTGGCTGAGCAGTCTTTCTATCCGGTTCAGGAGGTTGATGAGGAGGGCGATCGCGATCTCTGTGGCGGTAGCGGCGGTGCTGGTGAGGCGGAGGTGTCTGTCTTGAAGCCGGGGTCAGCTTGGAATGCGTCAGCACCTCATGCTACGGCGGCTGACCTACAAGCTGTGGAGGTGGTGGAGAATCACGCCAAAAATGGCTTTGAACTCTTTTTTCCGGGTAAACCCGATCCGGCTACTCGGCAACTGTTGCGGGCATGTGGGTTTCGACCGGGCAAGAAGAAATCAGGCCAGCGCTCAGGGCAGTGGTTCTGGTATGCCAAACGTACTCAAGGCACTACCGAGTTTGTCCTGGGGCTGACTGGGTAGCGATCGCGGGTCTGGTTGGGTTGTTTTTGTCGTGTGGTTGAAGGCTTAGAGAACGACAAATACAGCAAGTGTGGGATGGCGTCAGTTCGGTGGAAGGTTTGTGATGGCTTTTGATTTTCCAGGCTGCCCAGTTTGTCAAGGGATCGGTCGCGTTGCTTTGAGCGGTTCTTTGGGTTCAGGGGATGGGCCGTTGTGTTCAACGTGCAAGGGAACCGGGGACTTACCGCGATCGCTACGAGAGGCGGTGCTGAGGGCCGCTGAGGCGGATTTAAGGGCGGTACGGCGGTACGGGGAAGTCGGCATTGCTCAGACGCACCACGGGCTACTCAATCTCAGCTATGAGCGTGATTCGCGAGTCTACAAGTTACGGCGTTTCGATGGCAGTGGAGGGGTATTAGCTCGTGGCCCGAAACGGGTGGTCTTACCAGCGCTCATTCACAGTTATGTCCTGGTGGTGGAGGGCTAAGGCAGACAGCAGCAGTTTTGATGGCAGTTTTTTAGATTCATGCAGGTGCAACAACAGCTTTCTCTTTTAGGTGATTCAGGGCGCACGATTCAGGTGCCTACGGCGATTCACAAGGCGTTATCGGCGGGCTTTGCACTGGCGATTTCGGTCAGTGGTGGTAAAGACAGTGATGCGATGGCGCGGGCGATCGTGCGGTGGTTTAAGCAGCAGGGGTTTCCCGGTCGGTGTTATCTCATTCATGCTCATCTTGGGCGCATTGAGTGGGCCGGGGTGAAAACCCATCTGAAGGCTTTAGCTGATGCGTTAGCGGTGCCTTTGGTGTTTGTGAAGCGAGGCCAGGGTGGACTCATTGAGAAGTGGGGCGAGCGACGGGCCTCGTTAGAGCGCGATGGCAGGGCAGCGCCGCCCTGGTCTTCGGCAGCTTGTCGGTTTTGCACGTCGGATACCAAGGTCGCTCCGATCAACAAGCACATGCGGCAGCATTCAGGTGTGGTCTCGGCTATTGGGCTCAGGGCGGAAGAGTCTTCTAGTCGCGCTCGAAAGCCGTTCTGTCAGGTGCGAAAGGGCATTACCGGAAAAGCTTACTTAGACACGATGGCGGCGGGCGATAGTCCGGAGGTGCAGGCGGACAGGGCGGTTTCGGCATTCCTGGAGGATGACAGTAAGACGGGGCGATTAGCGTTGGATTGGCATTCGATTCTTGATTGGTCGGAAGGTGATGTCTGGCAGGAGATGGGTTCTTCGCTTCAGGAGTTAAGTGGGCGGCGACGGCTCTTTAAGCAGGGGTGTTAAGTAGGTGGCTCTAAATAAACGTAGTCCTGCTAGGTTGTGAGGAATTTAGGATTGGCCTGATGCTTAGAGGCAAAATTAAAGCGTTTGAGGGTATAACCAGACTGGATGCCTCGGCGGTTCAATCCAGCAATCACGCCCATTGCTAGGTCGTAGGTGTCTTCAAACATCGCACCTCGAATCTCATGGGCTTTGAGTTGATGCCATTCGGTCTCAATGTCATTCATCTGCGAACAGTACGGAGGCAGTTGAAAGAAATCCAAGCCTTGGGCCTGCCAGATGGGAAGCCGCTGTTGCACGGCCTTACTAGTATGAATCGAGGCATTGTCCTGGACTATCACGGTAGCGATACCGGTGCGCTGAAAGAGTCGTTGGGCGCAGGTGGCCTGCCAATCCATGAAATGGATGTAACTGGCACTGGTTAGACTACCGACAACTAAGCCGTAACGCATGTCTCGTCCCGGCTCCCAGAGGCCCAAAATACTGAGCCGTCGACTGCGCTTCACCGTCTGCTCTTGGCACTTTTGAGTGCCCATTAACGACCAACTGTAGCTGACGGGACTCCAACTATCGAAGCCCGACTCATCCAGGTACTTCAGTCGAATATAGCCGTCACGAGCGGCCTGTTGTAGAAGGTCCAAGTCAGCCTGTTTCCGGGCTCGCAGCACGGGGTCTTGACGGCGGCGATGACTGTGGCGGGTGCGTTTCCACCGATATCTTTTTTTTCAGTAAACGTCTCAAGTGGCCTCGGCTGAGGCTGATGCCGTGGACGTCAGAAAGATGATCCATCAGTTGGCGACTATTGACCGTGCGCTCCTCAGCCGAGAGGTGCTGCTCCAACGCGGTCATCACCGCGGTCGTACACTGCGGCGGACGACCTGGGCGGGGACTATCCCACAACCCGGACAGTCCATCCTGCTGCCATCGATGAATCGCCGTGCGGGCCGTGGCCACTCGCCAGCCTAGATACTCAGCAATGTCCTGAGGCGTCCATCCCCGATGACTTAACCTCAGCGCTTCAGCCCGGTCTTTGGTGCGTTGAGGCACTCCAGACGCCCCTCGCAAGTCTTGCAGGGTACGGTCTTCCTCTACACTCAGTTCAACTCGCAAGGGAGGTGTTGACATAGCTGGAACCGCCTAATGGGTAGATCTTCAGCTTACCTCCATCACTACGTTTATTTCTGTTCATCTACTTATCACCGGGCGTTGTGTGGGTTCTCGGGCCATTGGGCTTATGTGGCGGGGGCCAGTCGGCTCAGTTGTTCTCAGTGTGTCTTAGCGGGCACCCATGACCTCAAAACGGGAGCCTTTAACAATCCGGCCACCTGGCTCGAACTTGCTTTATTTGAGTTGGACTGTGGGTGGAGTTTTAAGCAAGACCTGTGGTTAGCATTTCTGGGCGTTGACCTTGATCTCGCGTTCAAGCGGTTGGATGGATTAGGGCAGGTGTTACGGGCGTTGGGGCTCGTTCAGGGCTGTTGTTGGCAGGTGGTGTTGGCGTTATTAGCACGGGTGTCGCCGGATGCGATCGCCCTCTGGCACAAAGATACCCTCGCTCTTTTGGCTCATAAAGTGGGAGCACGTCACATTCTTGAGAGAAAAATTAGAGTAAGGCTGTAGCGATATTTTGAGGGGGCAACCATGACGCCAGAGGAACGCCAAGAACTGCTGCAATGCCGCCAACGCATCGCGGAATTGCTGTATCAAGAAGCCTGCGAGCAAAACCAACCGATGGCGACGTTAGGAGCGATTGAGTCGACGGTGCGCGCACAAATTCAAGAGCATGTTTCGCCCGCTATTGGGGAGTTTATTAGACGACAATGAGCCTGTCGGCTGACGACAACTAGAGAGGCGGATTTATTGATTTCGTCATCTGGATCCAAA
>NZ_JACSWC010000335.1 GCF_016888165.1 Halomicronema sp. CCY15110
CTCAACCTGCCAGTATCGAGAGTTGAGCGAAGTCGAAACTCGGTTCATGGGGATCTTTTTTTCGCGCAAGTCCCTAACTTTTAGAAATACAGCAGCAAATTGAGGCCCGGAATAGTGCGAGAGAGGGTCCACAACAAGAGCGTGACGTAGGCTAGACCGATCGCCCACTGGTACCACACTAGGGCAGTGACGAGTCCGGGGACGCATTCATCCCGCAGGCGCAGATCGTTGAAGCCGAACTTAAACCAGTTATTCAGGCTGAAGTCGTAGTAGTTGAGCCAGTTGCGGCGCTTTTGCCAATCGATGGGATAGAAGCGATCGCGGAAAAAGGGATATTTCGGAATGACGGGTAATCGAGCGATTAAAAAGCGGAGTTGGCGGGCGCTGCCATCTTCGACTAGGTAGCTGGTGTTGAGTTGATCATGAAAGCGACCGCGACGATACAAGATGCCCGTCAAGGTCAGCGGGATGGGGAGGACGAGTAGCGCGATCGCCCCCAGCGTCCACCCTGGTGCTTCTCCGAGTCTCAGCAAAATCAGGGTGCCGAGCCCGAACAGCCCGACAAAGCTGCCTAACATCCACCCAATTTCAGCGCGGGGCGGGGCAATGGGAGTCGGCACGCGGCGACGATAGCGATCGACCCACCAAAATAGTGTGCTAGAGAGGGCGATCGCGACTAAACCGACGCCCAGCGTCAATCCCACGCTGCTACCGTACTGACTCAGCAGCAACAAAGTGGCTAGCAATCCCCAGCGCCAGGCCAGCTGCAAGCGCGACAGCCACGAGAGCGATGGTTGGGCAATGACGCGATCGCGCACCTTGACATAGGTGGCTAGGTCAAGGCCCTCCAGATCGAGCACGTCGGCGGCATTCACCAATGGCGCTTCGCCCCGTTGACTGATGATGGCGTCACTTTGGGCAGCGGAAAAGCCCACCTTTTGGAGCTGCGATCGCGAGGCGGTATTCAGATTCACGTTGATCAGGCGTTGCTGGAGCGATCGCAGCCGCAACTGCTCGGTGAGATATTCGATCCGGTTGGCATCCGCCACCTGCTCCAGTTCCCGAAAGTTGCGCACCAGGTTGCGCAGCAGGGTTTCGTTGCCCGCCAAACTAGGCACCGAGAGTACACGCCCGATTTTGCCAGGACTCCCCAATAGCTGACTTTGGTTACTGTTAAAGTCGAGGCCAGCCACATTGATACGGGTCGCTGGGCTGAAAACCGCATCACCAAAGTCTAATTGGTCTTGAATCACGGCTCCCCGAAAGTTAGCAGCTTGTTCTAACCGCGTTTGCCGAAAACTCATCGCCTCGCCAAAACGGGCTTCGGTAAAAAAAACATCGCCGCCAAAGGCACTTTTCACAAAGTTGCCGCTGGCTTGCCAAACCGTTTTGCCAAAGTCCGCATTCCCTTGAAACGTGACTCGGCTGAAATTGGCCGCTTGCTGAAAGGTGACCTGGGCTAACCCGGCACCGTTGGTAAACTCGCTGCCCTGGAACGTGACCGGCCCCTGGAATCCGGCTTGTCCGAGTCGGAGACGGTCAAAAAACAGCGCACTGCGAAAGCGGACAGCCTGCTGAAACTGACACCCCACGCATGAAACTGCATCGCTAAAGCGGCTTTGACTAAAGTTGACGGGTTGCAAAAACCGGGCACCCGGCGCGTTCACAGGCTCTAAAAAGAAAATATCAGGCGCGAGGACTGGCCCCTCAAACCGGGTCTGCGAGAGATTCAGGCCATGGCGGAAGAGATAGAGCCGCAGTGTCGTGGACTGGGGTTGGAGTAAGAGCGATCGCGACAGTTGGCTCAGCTGTGACAGGCGACGGCGATCGCGCTGTAGTTGCGTTTGTTCGCGTTCGGTCAACAAAGGGAAGAACGCCTCGCCATACAACGGCTCTCGCAAGCTCAAGCGCTGGAAGTCAAAGGTGCCCAAAATCACCGACTCACTTAAATCGAGGGTGAAGGTTTGACTACCCGTTTGCAAGCGGTTATTTAAATCCGTGTAGAAGCGATCGCGAAACTCCCCATTTTGATCGCGTAAATCGAGCGTGACCCGCCGTAAATCCAGCGTCGGCTTACCTTCTCGCTGCACCGGATGTTGGAGCCGCTCTTGCAGTTGGGCGATCGTCAACGGCTCAGAATTCACTGCTGCGGCCAAACTCGCCGCTGGGTTGGCCCAAGCCACTAGCCACACCATTGCGAAAATCAATCCTGCCTGCAACCAACCGCGCACAGTCTTCTCCCATTCCTGAGGTCAAGGGTAGCCCGTTTTATCTCAATTCTCCGCTGCCTGCGCCACTGCTCTGATACCCTTCGACCCCTTCGACCCCTTCGACTTCGTCATCAATCGCTCATCATGCTAATAACAGTCCAAAGGAATGAAGCGAATTTCATATCTTGTGCGATGCTGAAATACGCTTGTATTCACCACAGCAACCGACAATTGGAAGGGGGAGCCCATGGACGACAAATTCATGCTGATGATTCCGGGGCCAACGCCAGTGCCCGAAAGCGTTTTACTGGCCCAGGCCAAGCACCTTATCGGCCACCGTAGCGGCGAGTTTAGCGAGATTATGGCCGAGGTGACCGCTGGTCTGAAATGGCTGCACCAAACGGAAAACGATGTACTGATGCTGACCGCTAGCGGCACTGGGGCCATGGAAGCGGGCATCATCAATGTGCTCAGCGTCGGCGATCGCGTGTTGGTGGGCAGCAATGGTAAGTTTGGCGATCGCTGGTTCAAGGTGTGCCAAGCCTTTGGTCTGACGGTGGAAGTCATTGAAGCGGAGTGGGGCAAGCCGCTAAACCCGGACGACTTCAAAGCGAAGCTGGAAGCCGACACCGACAAAACCATTAAGGCCGTTTTGGTCACCCACAGCGAAACCTCGACTGGCGTGTTGAATGACCTCAAAACCATTGCCGACCATGTCCATGCCCACGGGGAAGCGCTGGTGTTAGTCGATGCCGTCACCAGCTTGGGCGCTTGCAGCGTGCCCGTGGATGAGTGGGGCTTGGATGTGGTGGCCTCGGGCTCACAAAAGGGTTACATGGTTCCTCCCGGACTCGGCTTTCTCGCCATGAGCGATCGCGCCTGGAAAGCCTATGCGACCTCAAATATTCCCAAATTTTATTTTGACCTGGGGCCTTACCGTAAGAGCGGCGCAAAGAACACGACTCCCTTTACGCCTCCGGTGAGCCTGTTCTTTGCCCTGCAAGTCGCCCTCAAAATGATGCAGGCAGAAGGGCTCGATGGCATCTTTGCCCGTCATGTCAAATTGCAAACGGCGACGCGGGCGGCGATGAAAGCGCTGAATCTGCCGCTGTTTGCTGCTGACAATGTGGCGAGCCCTGCCGTCACCGCCGTAATGCCCCAAGGCGTCGAAGCGGAGAAAATTCGCTCGATCATGCGGCAGCAATACGATATCGCTCTCGCGGGTGGCCAAGATCATCTAAAAGGCCAGATCTTTCGCATTGGGCACCTCGGCTTCGTGGGCGATCGCGATATCCTGACTGCCGTGGCGTCACTAGAGGCGACCTTGGCGCAACTGGGGGCCAATGGGTTTACCCCAGGTGCGGGACTGGCGGCAGCCCAAGCCGTGCTCTCGGCTTAACCGCATCGCTGGGTAGCAACTCTTCGCTTATCCGGTCGGTAGGGCTTCAGTAGCGACTGACCGGATACTTTTTGAGCCCAAGACGATTACTAAGAGCTACCCAAATCCACTCGTAGGATTGGCTGCTATCTTGCTAACAGGATATTGATTAGACAAAGGACGAGAGCAAAGCGATGGGTGTACTGGGTCGGTTAGGACAAGTCATTCGTGCTCAGGTCGGTGACTGGGTCAACGGAGCCGAAGACCCGGAAAAAATGCTCGACCAAGCTGTGGCTGACCTGCAGCGGGATCTGATTCAACTGCGGCAAGCGGTGGCCCAAGCGATCGCCACCCAAAAACGCACCGAACGCCAGCAGCATCAAAACCAAACCCTCGCCCAAGAATGGTATAACCGGGCGCAACTCGCATTGCAAAAGGGCCAAGAAGATCAGGCTCGGGAAGCATTAACCCAGCGCCACACCTACCAGCGCATCGGGGAGCAACTAGCGGGCCACATCAGTGACCAAAAGGCGGCGATCGTCCAGCTCAAAACCAATATGCGGGAACTGGAAGTCAAGATTGCCGATGTCCGCACCCGGCGCGACATGTACATCGCCCGCGCCCGCTCGGCTGAAGCTTCCCAGCGCATTCAAGACATGATTGGTCAAGTGGGCCACGCGCGATCGCTCGGCACCCTCAGCCAAATGGAAGACAAAGTCCTGGATTTAGAGGCCCAAGCCAGCGCCACCGCTGAACTCAACCAAGCCCTCACCGACCAATCCCTCGAAGGTCGATTTGCGGCCCTGGAGCGGGGCGAGGCAACCGCGATCGAGCAAGAGCTATCGGCGATGAAAAACCGCTTACCCCGTCAATAAGTCTCAGTTCGACAGACGCCTTTTGCCCTCTCTCCAAACCTCTCTCACGAAGGGAGAAAGGCTTCAAACCCAGATGCCCTGGTGAGAATCTTGCCAATGTAGAGAACTCTGCGAAAATTTTCAACGTTTCGTCGAACTCACGTTCAATAAATGTTTCCCCCGACCGCAGCAGCAGCCAGCCGTGGGGACGCGACTGGAGGAGAGCGCATGAGAGCGGTTTGGGGCAGGCCCACGGCACGGCGGATGACCATCTGGCCAGGAACCGCGAAAACTATGCGCTGCTGCCGCCTACTCCATCACGGCACGGGCGACGATCACTACTCCACAGACCGAGATCCCGCAGCGGCGTAATTCATGGGCGGCGATTTGGACCGTGGTACCTGTGGTGTAAATATCGTCGAGCAATAAAACGGGCTGCTGGGGTCGCTGCTGAAAGGCTTGGCCTAAGGAGAAGGCTCCGGCTAAGTTTTGCTGGCGAGCTTCGACGCCCAGGCTAAATTGGGGGGCTGTGGCCCGTTGCCGCCTGAGTCCCTGGCGCACTAGGGCAAGGCCCGTGTGGGCACAGAAAGCCTGGGCGATGAGGTCGGCTTGGTTGTATCCCCGCTCACGCTGTTTTTCGATAAACATGGGGATGGGGACGACGAGGGGCGATCGCCGAGTCAGTGGCGCTTGCTGCCAGTGCTGGCCCAGCGCTTGGCCCAGGGGAATCGCCAACTCGGGATGCTGCTCATACTTGAGGGCGGCGATCGCTCGCTTGAGTGCCCCTTGGTAGCTGCCCCAGGCCAATACTGGTAGCGCTTTTGGTGCTGGTTGGTGGCTAGAAACCTGGGAGCTGCAACGACTCACCTGGGCCCAACAAGATGGACAGAGGGCCTGGGGCGAGGGGCGATCGCACAATGGGCAAGGCTGCTGGAGAAATAGATTGGTTAATGATTTTAACGACTGAGTCAACATGATTGATGAATTTAATAGAAGCGTGTCACGTCGTCTTTACCCGTTACTTTGGTGTCTACTATTGTCTTGACACGCGAGCGTTTGAGCATAGGGTGAAAATGACGAGTTGATGCTTCAAAATCCCAGTGGGTGGCGAAGCCGCTTCAGCGTCTTTGCGGATTGAGGCTAGCGCTCATGATCTGAGGCGATGCCCCCGGGTGCTCCGGGGGCTGTGGACACGTTGCTTATTTTGTATTGACTCACTTGCGGTCTTTATGTCCTGTTTTGTCCCGCTTATCCCCACGACTGAGGCCCTGGCACCGCAAGTCGGGGAATCCGCTAGCCTGCTGCACCAAGCCCAGCAGGCCGGACAAACGGTGCCGCCAAGTTGGATCATTCCGGCGAGGTATTTTCACCAGACCTTACAGAAATTGGGGGCGCGGGAGCCCTTGCTGACGGACTGGCCGCAGCTGTTGTGGCAGACCACCGAGCCAGCGGGATATTCTGTTCAGCAGATCGCCAAGCGGCTCCGCCAACCCCTCATCAACCTGCCACTCGATCTGCCTTGGGACGAGGTGCTGGCGGCGGTTAATACGCCGACTGTGCGTCTGTTGCCGTCCCTGTGGCTGGGTGACGACAGGGCGACTATTCCCTGGGGACAAATGCTAGCCGCGCCGGTGTGTTGGGCTGAGCCGGAGGCAATGGAAGCTGCCCTCAAGCAGGTTTGGCTGTCGGCGCTCGACGCTAAGAGCCTGACCTTCTGGCAATTTTGGCGATCGACCCAGGCGGAGGCCGGGGCACATTATCCCGCCACGGTGGATTTGGCGGTGATTGTGCAGGCGGTGGAACCAACCACTTTTTCTGGCACCTTGACCGTGCGGCCCTCGACATTGGCGATCGCCGCTGTGGAAGGGTTGCCACGGGCCTTAGGGGAATGCTGTCCGGCGACGTTCAACGGTAGCTTGCCGCGATTACCCCATTTTCCCTGGCAGCTAGGCTACCAAGAAGCGTGCTACCAGCCCCGCGATCGCTCGGAGGCCGACTCTCAAACCTTGATCGAGCCGGGAGTTGCGAAGGTGGAGCGATCGCGCCTCCAGCTCACCGTGCCCGACCCGGTTGAGCAGTTGTTGTGGAGCTTAGCGCAATGGCTCATCCAGTGGTCAGCGCAGCCACTGCACCTGGAATGGCACCTCCACGCCGCGAGTGGCATCCTGCAAATTGCGCAACTGCATGTCTGGCCGCTGCGACCCTATGAAGTCCAGGCGATTCTGCCTGAGCCCGCTACCAGTGCGGCGATGACCGGGCGCGGGGCGGCCCCCGGCACGGCCCAAGGACACGCCTTAATTTTATTGCCCGGACAACCGGCCCCCGTCTCGGCCCATCGGCAAATCATCATTGCGTCAGAAATCGCCCCCGACCAACTCCCGCTCTTAAAAACGGCCAGTGGCGTGGTGGCCGAACGCGGGGGACTGACGTGCCATGCTGCTGTGCTGGCCCGAGAGTTGGGGCTTCCGGCGATTGTGGGGGTGCCCCACGCCACCACCCGTTTGCAACCGGGCGAGGCCCTCGAAATTGACGGCGATCGCGGCCTCCTGACTCGCTTACCCCAGTTGCCCAGCGTCCCCCCCGTGTCCCCGGTGCCCACCGTTGAGTTGGCCCCGACGCAGACGGAAATTTGGGTCAACTTGAGTCAACCGGACATCGCGGCGGCGATCGCCGACCTGCCCGTCACCGGGGTGGGTCTGCTGCGCTCAGAGTGGCTGATGATGCCCGTCCTGGAGCGTCAGCATCCCTATCACTGGCTGGCGACCGGCCAAAAGGAGCTCTTGCTAAAACGACTGGAACAGCAACTCCGCCCCATTCTTGCCGCTTTCCATCCCCGCCCCGTGCGATATCGCACCCTGGATATTCGTACCAGTGAATTTGCCCAACTGGTCGGGGCTCCTGCTGTGGAACCGAACCCCATGCTGGGCGTGCGGGGGGCTTTTAGCTACCATCATCAGCCGCAATTCTTTGATTTAGAGTTGACGCTGTTGAAACGACTGCAAGAGCAAGGCTACGGCAACCTGCAACTGGTGTTGCCCTTTGTCCGTACGGTGGAAGAAGTCGTGTACTGTCGCGCAGCGATCGCGGCCACGGGACTACAGCAGTCCCCCGACTTTGCCCTCTGGATTATGGCCGAAGTGCCGTCGGTACTGTTTCAATTACCGCAATATGTCGCCGCGGGCATTCAGGGCATCGCCATTGGCACCCACGACTTGACTCAACTGCTGCTGGGCATTGATCGCGACCAAACCATTTTTGCCGCTCCCTATGACGAAACCCACCCCGCTGTGCAAATGGCGATCGCCCAGTTAATTGACGCCGCGCACCAGACCGACATTCCCACCTGTCTTTGCGGCTCCTCGCCGACCCACCATCCAGAATTTGTCGCCGCTGCTGTCCGCCAACGGGTGACGGGACTCTCAGTGGATGTCTCCGCCCTGGCCCTCACTACGCAAATCGTGCAGCAAGCCGAAATTGGCGGTTAACATCACTTTTCTGTCGTTCAATGCTGCTGACTGTGTCTCTTCCCCTGCCCCTGTCCTCCCATTGCCAGACTGACTCAATCTGCCCGTCATTAGCCGAGGGATGACTGGCAGGGGCGATGGTTTCTCCAGCGGTGGCGCTGTCCCGCACCCGGAGCAGCGATCGCAGTTCTATACTGTTAGTCATTAGTCAATAAACTTAACTTTCGTTCATTTCCCGCTATGACAGCTCAACTCACCGCGCCAACGACTCTGGAAACGCTGACCTGGGACTGGCAAGGCCACCGCGTTGGTCACACGATCCAGGGTCAGGGCCAACCGCTGGTGCTGATTCATGGGTTTGGGGCGTCCATCGGCCACTGGCGCAAAAACATTCCCGCTTTGGCCGCTGCCGGATACCAGGTACACGCGATCGACCTGCTGGGCTTTGGCGCGTCTGACAAACCGCCGCTGACCTATACCCTGGAGCTGTGGGAAGCCCTGTTGCAGGACTACTGGCGCGAGCACATCAACCGCCCCGCCGTGTTTGTCGGCAATTCCATCGGGGGATTGATGACGTTGATGATGCTAGCCCATGCGCCCGAGATGGCCCAAGCCGGGGTGCTGCTCAACTGCGCTGGGGGATTAAACCACCGCCCCGAGGAGCTGAACTTGCCCTTGCGCGTGGTGATGGGCACCTTCAGCAAAGTGGTGAACTCCAATTTGTTAGGCCCGTTGGTCTTTAACGAAGTGCGGCGCAAGTTTCGCATTCGTGGGTCGCTACAGCAGGTGTATGGCAACCGTGAGGCCATTACTGACGAGCTAGTGGAGATTTTGTATCGTCCCTCCTGTGATCCGGGGGCGCAAAAAGTGTTTGCCTCGATTTTGGCGGCCCCTCCAGGGCCAAGACCGGAGGAACTGTTGCCCCAGATTCAGCAGCCGCTCTTGGTGCTGTGGGGCGAAGACGACCCCTGGACGCCGATCAAAGGAGCCGATATCTACCGTGAGTTGAGCGCTGTCAATGAAGAGAGCTCCCCGACGGTCACCTTTCACGCCATTGCCAATACCGGACATTGCCCCCACGACGAACGTCCTGAGGTAGTGAATCCACTGATCCTTGACTGGTTGCAGGCCTTGGTTCCCGCCACCTAGCGATCGCGGTGCCTCAATCGGCCCGGAACTTTGACTGAGCAGGTCGTCACTGTACCTTGGCGTTAGTTGGCTGTCACTTTTATGGGAAGTCCGCCAACAGCTATTTTGGTCAGCTTGCTAAACCGCGTGCGATGGGAGAGGGCAAAGCCCGATTCGGGTTCGCTGGAGGGGGGCAGGTCGGTTTATGCTTCTGGGTCAAAGTCTGAGTTTAGTGGGGCTTGAGCTCCCCCGTTGTCGCCGCTCCCTGGAAAAAGGGGCGCTTCCAGATTTCCCGCTGTACAAAGATTTCCCCCTTTTTCTAGCGCAGCCATGCCCGGAGGGCTTTAGGGGGATTAGGGGGGGGCAGCAGTAGCTTGACGCTAAACAGATACGGTTCAAACCCAGAGGTATAAACCGTGTATGTTGCTGCCCTCAGCCCCGAAAATCGTTGTCTTAAACCGGAATTAAACTCAATAAGGACTTCTGTTAATCTTTGACATAGGGACTTTCGTTATTCTGTCTGACAGTATGAGGCTTCGGCCTCTGCTGCTTGCTGGAAGTCTGCTCTGATCTTTCAGAGTGACTTGTCAATTCCGCTTTCACTAGAGCCGCTTACATGACGACTGTATTTGATTTTTTGGCTAGGGGTGGCCCAGTAATGGTGCCAATTATGGGCTGCTCAGTCTTGACGATCGCCACGGCGCTGGAACGTACCTGGTTTTGGACGAGTCTGCTGAAACGCGAAAGCCAGGTCGTTAATGAAGTGCTCGAAGCGGCGCGGCAAGATTTGGATGAAGCCGCCGCGATCGCCGCCCAGGCCAACGACACCCCGGTAGGACGATTTCTGTCGGCTCCCCTGCGACTCAAAAACCCCTCTCCCGAGACCTTTCGCCTCGCCCTCGAAAATGCGGGAGACAAGGAATTTGTACAGATGCGGCGGGGCGACAAGCTGCTGGAAACCATCGTGGCTGTGGCCCCGCTGTTGGGTCTCTTGGGGACGGTGACGGGCCTCATTGCCACCTTTAATAACCTCAACATTGGCGGGGGCGGCAACACCGATACCTCTCAAGCGGCCGCTGGTATCGGGGAAGCGCTCATCACGACCGCAGCGGGCATGGTAGTCGCGATTTTGGCGCTATTGGTTTTTCGCATCATGGTCACTTTCCAAGGCCAGCAGATGGACTACTTTTCCGAAGCGGGCAACGAGTTAGAACTGATTTATCGGCAATACTGGTACGAACCGGCGCTCTCTGCCGCCGAGAATCCGCCCCCGCCCCCGCGCTCCGAGCCCTTTGTTGCCGAACGCTATTGACCTTTAGGAATGAGGACCAAATAACACCCAGATTTTGTATGGCAGGCATCTTGCCTGCCATTGGACAGCCGAGACGGCTATCCCACCTGATTAAATTCCCATTCCTGAGAGACACCCTCACCCTCAAAGTATCGATGCCTGAACCGGGACGCACCCAACCACCCAGCCACCCAACCACCGCCCTCAACCGGGATACTCCTTTCTCGCCGCTCCCTTATCTCCCCCACCGCTATGCGCTTTCGCGAAACTAGAGACACCGCTCCGCCGCAGATTGACCTCATCCCGATGCTGACGGTCATGATGGGGGTGCTGGCCTTTTTTGTGGTCGTCACCCTCACTCTGGGCAGCGAAGAAGCCATCGATATGCAGTTACCCGCTGCCCAGCCCGAAGACCCCCCAGCAACGCTGCCCACCACGAATCCTTTTATCGTCGAAATGCAGGCTAACGGGGGCTTTACGGTCAATGCCAACCCGATAGACAAAGATACCCTCAAAGTTGAAATGGAGGCTTACTTGGCTGAAAATGCGGACCACGTGGTCTATTTACTGCCCGATCGCGACTTGCCCTATGAGCAGGTGATTCAATTTTTGGGCGAAATGCGGGCCATTGGTGGCGATCGCGTGTCGTTAGCGATCGAGGAATAAAGCGCTAATCAACCCCGTCTGAATGTTGTCCGTCCCCTCGACCCGGATGCCCCCTACCGACTCACCCACTACCCTTGACCGCCATGCGTCCCCGCCGCTCGACCGCTTCCAAAGTGCCTGAGGTCAACCTCGTCCCCATGATGGATGTGTTGATGACGGTGCTGACGTTTTTCATCATCATCTCGATGACCTTGACGGGCCGACAGCTCATCGGCATTGAGGTTCCCGAAAATGTGGAAGGCACCGATGCCGAGGTCGATGCCGCCACCCAAGCCCAAGCCCTCATCATTGGTCTCGACAGCAGCGGCAACATTATTTTTGAAGACGAGCCGATCAGCTTTCAGCAATTGACCCAGCGCATTCGCACGCATTTTGCCGAAAATCCTGAGGGTACGTTGCTACTAAAAGCGGATAAAGACTTGCCCTATGATGACGTGGCCGTCTTTTTGACGGATTTGCGCGATATCGGCGGTAACCGCGTTTCCCTAGCGGTGGAATAAGCGGTGCTGCGGTTGATATCGCCATGCGCCTCAACCCACAAATGATTGTCAGAGTTGCCCTCCGTCATCAAGGGCAGATGACAATAAAAAATGTCCATAGCTGCGGCCTCCACAACTAGAGTCTGGGCGATCTACGATTGCTTCTGTCTTCTATTTCCTCAAAGACACTCCCCCCTGAGGGGGCCTCTGGGTAGGCAGTAAGACTTCAAATTCGGTGCCTGGAGTAGATCGGTCTGTCGTGTTGTCGGCAGCGACTATGGGCGATCGCAAAATCAAGTGACCACCATGCTTTTCGGTCACAATTTGTCGGGTAATAGAGAGGCCAAGCCCCGTACCATCTCCCGCTGGCTTCGTGGTGAAAAAGTCGTCAAACACATGGCGTTGAATCGCGGGCGGAATGCCTGGCCCATTATCACGAATCCGAATCGATACCCAAGCTCCTGGTGCCGGAGCCCTCTCCTGCCTGTCATCAGTAATATCGGTTGGGAGGCGATCGCAGTAGCTTGTTGTGAGCGTTATACAAGGTTTCCATTCCTCCGATTGGATGGGCGGCAATAAAGGCTGTTCGCGATCGCTCCTTGCATCGGCAGCCTTAGCTCGTGCCGCCTCATGCTCTAATAAGGCATCAATGGCATTGCTGATAATGTTCATAAAAACCTGGCCAATTTGACCGCCAAAGCCGGAAATTTTGGGTGCGTCGTCAGCATATTGCTTGTGGATGGTGATGCCTTCCTTGAGCCGATTATTCAAAATTTGTAGAGTGCTATCCAAACTGTGATGAATATCGATCGAATCTCGTTGGGATTCATCCATGCGTGAAAAAGTTCGCAAGCTCGTTACTAGATTGCGGAGGCGATCTGTTCCCGTTTTCATGCTTTGCAAAACTTGGGGCAGATCACTCAAAATAAAGTTTAGGTCAACGCGCTGCTTGAGTGTTTTGAGTGAGTGGCTTGGTGAAGTAATCTCCTGCTCGTGTGCCTGAATCAGTGTGATCAAGTCTTCAGTATATTCTTCAAAATAGTTGAGATTGCCCCAAATAAAGTTGACGGGATTACGAATTTCGTGGGCTACTCCGGCCATCATTTTGCCTAAACTCGCCATCTTTTCACTTTGCATTCGTTCAGTGCGCGTTTTTTCGGCGAGCAGGTTGGCTGTCAACTGGTGAACCGTCGATTGTGCCTGCAATAAATCATGCACATCTAATAAATAAAACGGCTGAGTAGGTGATTGTTGCGATTCAACAACAATGGGTTCATACAACAACTCTGAAGGGCGCGCGATCGCCTGTTGGGCTGCCAAAGTAATCTTTGTGGTGCCAGCTAGTCGCAGAAAATCGTGAGTGATAAATCGATGCAGTGTAGTCACTGGTCGCCGCAAAAATAGCTCGCGGCCATAGGGTCGGCTAATGACTTCAAGGAAATGCCGCCGGGAGATAACTCCCAGCAGACTGCCATCCTGGGCCAACAAAATGACTCCTGGCAATACGGGATCTTGTTCTAAGGCCTGAAAAATTACATTGCCGAGAGTGCCTGGCTTGACCCCAAACTGATGCAGGTTAAGGCTTTCCAAGGTTGAGTCAATCTGGAGAACGTCCATAACTTTTAAGCCGCAAGCGAGTCATCACGATGACGCAGACGCCCTGATTAGGCACCTCAGACTTTGAGGTATTAAAAATCACCTGCCCACTCACAAATTACCATTCAGATTGACTTCTACAGGGTGATTCCAGGTTTACGGATGACTAAGATCAGGTTAAGCTTTCAGGCTGATCAGGAGAGAGATGCCAGCCAGGAAACGTTCACAACCAGAGCGTTTTGTGTAGAATACATGTCTCCCTAATGCTACGGAACTTGGAGAAGATTGGAGGCATCAGGGATTACTCCGTGAGTCTGTCAATTTGGCGATGCCCTGTGGAGGATGGAGTTCGAAGTGATCAGGTCAAATGTCTGTGATGTTAGCGGCTGACAATTGACGCTGTTATAGGCTGTCGGCACGACAACGACATAAGCCTGAGACGTTGCTGCTTTGGGAAACTCAAAATCTTTGACTAAAGCTGTGGCGCGATCGTCAAATACTGCATAGCCTGTGGAGCGTAACTGTTGCGGCTCACCCTGTAAGCGGCCATCAGCATTTACGACCACTCCTAGCTGGGCCGCTGCTGGTTCGATGGGCAGACAAATGTTATTTGGGTAGGCAACACGTTCTGGAAAATCCTCTAAAGTACTGGCTTGTGCATTGGCGATCGCCTCGTTTCTAACCATTGAATTGAGCCAATCTGTCTGATTCTGTTGTGCTTCAGACAGGGTTGTTGAGGAGGAGCTAATGTAACTCTCCAACACCTCAAAATAGCTGGCAGGTAAGTTCGTACCCCTAGGTGGCCATTGGCACTCTTCTGGGTCATAGGCAATCTTGACCTGAACTAAATACGCCTGGGGATGATCTGTGCTCGGGTACGTCTGCTGCTGCACCAGGGCTCGGGCCGCTTGGTTGAACTTACGGTACCCGGTCGATTGCAGCGTCATAATGTCGCTGTTGACTGTGCCATCGGCTTCAACTAACACAAGCAACTCAGCCGTATCAGGCGCATTGGGTAGACAAATCTTAGCCTCGTAGGGGAGCGGTTCAATTGCGGCCAAAGGCTGAATCTCTAAGCGACTGTAGGGGGCTCCCTGTTCCGTAAAGCTACTTAGCCAAATCGCCTTCCGCTCAGTGACTTCCGCCGTCGTCAGGGAGTTCAGCCCTTGATAAGTGGCAAATACATCAACATAACTCAGAAATTGTTGTCGCCCTTCCCCCGCCCCTGAGTTGGGCTCAGGCGGCAGCAGATTGGGATTATTGAGCCTGGGGACGACTGGGGCCGAGGTCGCACGACTGGCATCTTGGGGGGAGCGGTTACTTTGATTCGCGGTCGGTGTGGAGTTGGCCCCACGGGTAGTTGTGGCGTTGCGGTTGCTCGCCCGTGAGTTGGCACCAGTAGCCCTGGCCCTGGCTCCCCCTGATTCTTGGGCTGGATTGCCATTGGGAGCACCTGCCCTAGCTGATTGATTTATCCTGGGTTCGGCATTTGCCGACTCTCCGGTATCTGCTGGTTTTGGGGGCTCTGTGCTGCCTGTGGAGGGCGGCTGGCGCTGAGAGGTGGGTGGGTCGGTTTTGGTGACAGTAATGCCACCCTCCTCCGGGTCGGGAGGAGACACTAACTCATCTTCTCCGGGTGCTGTCGGAAGGAACAGAATCATGCCGTGTAAGCCGAATGAGAGTAGCAGCACAAACGGCAAGAGATATCGCTTCAGCGATCGCCTAGCAGTTGAGGGAGAAGCGTTCATTGACATAATGCGGGCTACAGGAAAAGATTTCTACAAAATGAGCAATTTATGGGAACAAATTTATGGGGCCAAATATCCTCACTATTGAGAATTTAGAAGGGCGCTATTTCATCACATGAAGTCAATACCGACATATTGAAGAAATGGCAAATTGAACTCAACTCTTGGTCTGTAATGGATCAGAAGCTTCAACTGATCAGCTCCTCTATCCTCGAGGATCTTCCGTCCAAAAGATCAAGACAATACTGGCAGGCGGGCTACCTGGGCCAATCTTTATGGCTGATACATATAAAGTTGGCACTCCATTATCTTGGATCTCAAACAGTTGTTCACCACAATAGCCATCAGCAACTTCTATCAGTGTTTGGTTTGTGAAAGTCAGCGGGAGATCTTCTGTAACAACCAGCCCATAATTGCGACGAAAGAACTTTAGCTGATTGGCTGGCGCGAGCAATTGATAGCTATTGGAGGTGATTTCTGCAAAGAAACACTCTAAGTTGAGGTTTTGTAAATAGCCCAATTCCCAAATATTTTGAGGGAAGTCAGCAGTGCCATCGAATTCAACATTGATGCCTCCCGTTTGACCGAGTAAAGTTGCTTGACGAGTCGGGTCAAACTGAGTGTTGCCTTCGTTTTCTGGAACATGGTTATCTTGTACCCCCTCCTCATCTAACAATGGTTCATCAACGGGAATTTCATCTGATACGACAGGTTGATCTAAATCAGGCGGAATCAATTGATCTTGAGCTGGTGACTCAGGCGTTACAGGCTGGTCAGGAGAGCGTTCTGCCGGTGGCGTTGCTAACGCGGGAAGCTCACTAATACTCAGAATATCAATCGCTTCCTCCTCCTCGGAAGGCGTTTTTTCCTCAGTGATCTCTCGTTCACGCTCTGGGTTAGGAATCGGCATGAACAGCAGAGCAATGTGTAGTAGTAAAGATAATCCCATTAAAGGGAAAACCAACCATTGCCATTGCTGCTTACGGCGTAGTGAAGAAGCTTCAGTATTAGGCAGTATCAACGTTCTTAGATAACCAAGCCAGAGATATCGGACAAGTGGGTTACTACCGCAGTCTGCTTCAGGGGAGCAGTTCAGCGATCGTGTGATCAAAGCAGCTTTGTGAGCTTTGACCCCTTAAGGACAACCCCAAGACTTAAATTGTCCTGGGGTTGCCAAGTAGACTTACTAAACTTGTGAAAGCTGAGTGACGCGATCTCCCCAATTCAAGGAAGCAGGTGGCCTGGAGCAACTACAAAGATTGAGCCAGTAAAATGAGCCAGTAAAACTCGATCAAGTTTAGTGAGTCATTGCTTAGACCTACTTATAGGCCTGCTAAGGCGTCATCAAGCTGGGCCAAAGCATCATCATAGTCACCACTATCCACCGCAATGTATCCAACTTCTTCAAGAAGATCGGTATCTCGAGCAGTTTCCAGATAGTAGCGGACGTAAGCCTCAACTTCCGGTCTTTCTAGGGCATCGGTGCTGATGTAAATGAACAGTGGACGAGACAATGGGTAAGAGCCGTCTTTCCCGGTTTCAAAGCTCGCTTCTACACCTTCGACGGACACACCGTTCAAGATGTCTTGGTTTTCCAAATAGTAAGCTAAGCCAAAATAACCCAGGGCATTTTCATCACCGGCAACCCCGACAACTAAGATGTTGTCATCTTCGCTGGCAATGTAATCAGCGCGGCTAGCACCAGATTCACCCACAACCTCTTCGGTGAAGTAGTCAAAAGTACCAGAGTCTGTGCCGGGGCCATACAAGCGGATTGGTGCGTTAGGCCAGCTGGAATTGACCTGGTTCCAGCGAGTAATGGTGCCCTCAGCTTCGGGTGCCCAGAGTGTGTTTAGTTCCTCAAAGGTTATATCGTTGAGCCAATCATTCTCAGGATGAGCGACTAAGGCGAGAGCGTCCAACCCAACTAGGACTTCGATGTACTCAATCCCTGCAGCAGCACAGGCTTCGACTTCTTCGGGCTTGATCGGACGTGAAGCGTTAGAGATGACGGTTTCACCCGCACAGAATTTGCTAAAGCCGCCACCGGTGCCGGAAACACCCACCGCAATTTGGACATCGGGGTTGGCTGCCATAAAGTCTTCAGCCACAGCCTCTGAAATCGGAAAAACAGTGCTGGACCCATCAAGGACGATGGTCTCTTGGGCCTGGGCTGAGGTGGCGATCGCTAGACCAACAGCGGTGGCGGCAACGACTGCGCTCGCTGTTGTGAATCGGTTAGCAAACATAAATTAGTACACTCCCATCGGGATATTCAGATATCACAAATCCACCTGAAAAAGTATCAGCCGAAGATTATCGGAACCTTTACCAGAGTCCAAGGGGATATTGGGATTGAATTAAGTTTCGGTTAATTGTTGACCAGTGAATTGGGTTATTCAACCAAGAGCATAGTGAACGAACTCCTTGCCGAGTCCTTATCGGTAGGCCGCTGAGGACAGAGGAGAGTAAGACTTATTGAAGGTTGCCAGAGGTTCTGTCACCGTGATGTAGGAATGGTCGGCTCCACCGACATTACCAACAACTGAATTTTGAAATTTACCTTTTGAATTTTGCGAGAGTGTTCTGATTTTTGTGTAAGCAGATATGGACTCAAAGTTTGAAGCGTTCTGGAAACAGAATAGCAAAGTGTG
>NZ_JACSWC010000336.1 GCF_016888165.1 Halomicronema sp. CCY15110
AATACCCAAATTTGGGGGATTTAGGGGGCTGAATCACGGGCCAGTCATGACGGATAACTTATGTGTACTTAGTAGCCCCCGTCACCGAACGCGATCCTTACTGTACCCAGGGCTTTACCTATACCTTTGCGATGCAGCGCACGGCAGAGCCGCAATCCTACGATTTGCCCGAATTTTACGAAACCTATGAGCCCTTCTATAGCTGGGATGAGGGGCGCGACTATCTCGAAACTGCCGAAGATTGGTTCAACTTTGTCTTTACCTACCGTCGTATCTGGCACGCTGGGGCCGATTCTGATCGGGTCGGCATCTACGGCGAACCCTGGATGAGTGCCGGGGATATTTCGATGCAGAACTGGGGGCGGGGCAACGACTATAGCCCCGGACATGCCAACGATAACTTTATTCTGACCCGTGACCAGTTAATCACCGCCGGACAACTAGAACCGGACGGCTGGATGGGAGGGTTACGCACCGATGCCCTCCGCAAAGGGGAGGAAATAGCGATCGGTTATTTCTACTGGCTGGCGGTGGGCGATAGCAATGCCGTCAGAGACGATAGCTTAAAAGAACCTGACCCTTACCAGGTTTACCTGCAAGGGCTGGATTCCCCGATGGGCACCGAACATGGCCTATCCAAATATCCCTACATCCGGGAAGGGCGGCGCATCCTGGGGCGTCCTGCACTGGGCTATGCGTCAGGCTTCCAGGTGAATGAGGTGGATATTTCGTGGCAGGACTACAGCGAAGATCCGTATTATCAAGAAACCTTGGACCCTGAGACCTATCGCCGTCTACGCCAGGAACTCGCTCGCCAAGATGCCACTGCCGCTATTGTGGAAGATAAGCCCGCCAGCGAAATTTCCCAGCGAACCCGAGCCCGGATCTTCCCAGATTCAGTGGGTATCGCTCAGTACGCCATCGACTTCCATCCCTGCATGTTAGAAACCCCGGTAGAAAAACCCGGTAATGTTGAACGGCCAGGGGTGCGGCAGGCTCACAGTCCGGCTTATCCGGGACAGATTCCGTTGCGATCGCTGATTCCCCAAGAGATTGATAACCTTGTCGTGGCGGGTAAAAGCATTGCCGCTAGCTATATCGTCACCGCTTCCTACCGAGTTCACTCCTTTGAGTGGGCCGTGGGGACAGGGGCAGCTCACACCCTCGACTTTGCCCTGCGCAATGGCGTCATGCCCTATGAGTTAGTCGACAACCTGCCGAGCCGGGAACCTCTACTCGAGCAATTGCAAGCGGAAATTGCCGCGTCCGGAAACCCCGTCAGTTTCCCCAATACATCCATCTTCAATACGGATTGGGATGATTGGAATCCGGGTTGGTAGCGATCGCACATTTACCCCGCCACCTCGATGACTGAAATCAAGCCCCCTTAATCACGCTTATTAGGAGAACTCCAATGGCCCGTAAAATTGTCAATTGTTTGCACCTTTAGCGCGATCGCCCTGATTACAGGAGCCATCAATGGCATTCTTCAGACCTCCCTTTACCACTACGCCAAAACGGGAGATGCCGGTCGATTTATCGATACTGGCTTAGCTCGCAACGCTTTCCCAAGCTAAGGAGATCATTGGCCATGTCTAACCCAACGCCCCTTAACCGCCGTGCCAGAGGACTGATTCTCGACTTTGCCCTGGGGGCAGCCCTCCTTGCACTGCTGCCGATTCCCTACAGCATGGTGCTCAAGATCATCGGTCTGCCAGTGCTGCTGGCGCTGATGGCCAAGCGAGTTATTCGCCTCTGGCAGGGTTACAAACCAGATACTGTCGCCAAGCTGAGCTTGCTCGTCAGTCTGGCTGGAGCTGTACTCCTGGGGGGGTGGTTTATTTTGGGGGAGTCACTTTAGGAATCAGGATACCGTTGCTGGCAGGATTAGCCCCCGGCTTTGCTTTCTTTGCCCTCTTTTGGGGAGTCGGGCAGGCCATCAACCATTGCTATTTGAGTGGGATACCGATAGTGACAACAGACTCTGCTCTAAGGGGTAAGCAAGATGCAGCTTAAACGACGACAGGCCCTCTGGGGCGGCTTGGGAGCCACCGTGGCGGCCATCTTGGGACGCAACACCCTGGAGCGGCGAGCGACAGAAGCGGAACAGGCCGAACTACAGGCCTTATACGATCCCCAAACGCAGGTGCAAGCAGCCTACCAGGCCAGCCTGGAGACGGTACAAAACCTGGCTGCGGGGCAAACGGATATCCAACTACAGCCTCCCACCGCTCCCTACAACCGGGCCTGGTCAAAACAGTTGATTGTGGCGGCCCGGCTCTCGACCCTGCAGTACTTCCAGGGCAAATACCAGGCCGGTTACGACGGCCGCATCGACGTACTGCCCTTTTATCCAGAATCCGGGCTCAACGGCTTTCAGCAGGTGGCATCCTTCAAAGCTCCGGAACAGGTGCAGGAGCCAGCCCTTTCAAGGTGCTTTCTTCTCAGCTTTAGCTTTGGCAAGCAATCGAGCGGTTGAGACATGAGGTTTCT
>NZ_JACSWC010000337.1 GCF_016888165.1 Halomicronema sp. CCY15110
TTCGACTCCGCTCAACTCTCGATGCTGGTAGGTTGAGCGAAGTCGAAACCGGATTGAACGGGTACTTTATTTAGTTGCAGATCCCTAGGTATCTTTAACCGCAATATGTTTTCTTTAAAAAAGGATAGGTTTGGCCCAGGCGATGGCTGGGTTGCGGATGATTTACCCAGGCGTTCCGGTTGATCGAGCCATCAAAATTTATTGGCATAGGCCATCAGGGCACCCAAAATATGAGCCAGCCCAACTTTAGCAGTTACATCAAGATGCTCAGCAGCCTCCTCAAGCACAAGGGGGTGTGGTTACAGCACGAGTCTCAAGACCTGGCTCGACTGTGTCAGCTCTATGGCAAACAGCTCAACCTCAGCCATGAAGATCGCAAAGTATTGTTGATGGCTGCCTATTGCAAAAATCTGGGGGCGCTCTACCTCAATGATTATTTGTTAGAGCATGAATTTCGCGATCATCGCCACATGATGACGGCGTTGAGCCCGTGGTTTGTGGAAAGTGTGCGGATTGCCCGAGAAGCCGATTTAGCGGCGGTGGCGGTGATTCTAGAGCAGTACCACCAGCGCCAGGTGCCTCCAGATAAACTGGCGCGGATTTTTCAAGTGCTAAATACCTGGGTAGCCTGCCAACAAGAGCGCGGCTGGCGGCACCCCATGAGCGAACGCGAAGCCCGTGTCATTCTGGAACAGCGGGCGCGGCTGAAATGGTCAGACCCCCTCATCGTGAGGCATTTCGTCCATTTCTTCGATCAATCTGGTGAACAGTTTCGTCGTCCTCGCCCCACCCCAGCGATCGCGGTTGCCCCTGTAGAACCAGCCCCATCCTAATTCAGCCTCCCCTCCGGGCTGTGCCCAGAGTTATTCACAAACCCCGTATTCACGCCATTTGGGCAGCGTTTTTTGCAAAAAGGTTTCGGCCAATTGGGTGGCATAGGGCAAGAGGTCTTCGCGCTTGGTCAGGGGTTTGCCTTGCTGGCTGAGTCCTTTGCCGAGGACTAACAACCGCTCCACCAGGGCAGCCCCCCACTCAGCCGCCGTGCCTTGCGGCTGGTCAAAGGTGGCGGTGAGCAGCATCAAATCGACATCGCTGACGGTGATGACGTGACCGAGTTTGCTGGCGATCGCAAAGCGATAGGGAGCCCCGTTGGCCGTGGCGATCGCGATCGCCCGGTTGAGCGCCAGAGCGGGACCGCGATCGCTAGGCGGACGGTAAAAGCCGATCTGCCCTTCATTCAGCATGAAGGAGAGCGCCTGCATCATATCCCCCAGGCCCAGGGGCTGACTGGCGGGCACCTGCATCAGCGCCTGCGCCGTTTTGGGGCCGGTAGCCAGTTGGTCGTAGAACAAGTTGTAAATTTCCGCTTTGCCTTTCAGCTCACCAATGGAGGTTTTGAATTTGAGTTCGGCATCGGCGGCGGGGCGATTGAGCAATACAAAGGACTGCTGCAAGATGGTTTGCTGGCGCTGAGCCGTCCACATGGGGGGAGCGCCCCGGCTAAACACATCGCGCCGAAAACTCTGGTTAACCAGCGTGTCGATCATCACCTCTTGCACGATAGGGTCGCCGTAGTCCTGCACGATGTCTTTGAACTTTTGCGGCATAAAGCTGCGTAAAAACAGGTCGCCCATGCTGGCGGTGCCCACATAACTCAGCTTGGCGGGCTTGACCTCTTCTACCACCTGGTCAAACCAGCGGGGGTGCCAGTTGTCATGCAAATATTCCTGCACCAGATAAGCGCGATCGTGCTTGCCCACTTTGTCCAGCATCGCCTTCATGCCGGGCAGCATCCGGGTCATGCCCGTTTGGGCGGCAGTCAGCGTTTCTAATCGTTTAATGCCCGTTTCGATCGCCTTCACCGACTCCAAGCTTTCGGTGGTTTGCCAGAGTCGCATCAAATGCTGAATCGGATGCGATGAAAACCAGGCGGGCAGAGCGTTGTAGCTGAGATACACTAGCGCCCCTGGCCGCGAAGCATGATTGATCAACTGCACGATGGCGGCGCACACCTCTGGCTGCAACCAGGAGTAAATGCCGTGGGCGGTAATGTAGTCAAACTGTCCCCAGTCGGCGGGCCATGCCGTCGCCAAGGCCGCAAAGTCGGCTTCTTCAAACCGAACATTGGTGAGCCCAGCCGCCGCCGCTAAGGTGCGGGCATGGGTGATGTGTACCGGATTGAAATCAATGCCCAAAAAATCGTGTTCGGGATTCAGCGCCGCCAGTAATGTCAGCCCGTAGCCCTGACCACAGCCCAGCTCTAGATAGCGCCAGGCTCCCGCTGGTGGCGTGACAGACTTGCTCAATGCCACAAAATCGAGCCATTCCGGACTGATTTCGCGGTAGTAACCAAAGGTGTAGCCAAGGTCGGTGTTATAGCCAGAAGACCAGGTAGACATTAACGCTCCATTCCATCAGTGAATCGGTCACTCATAGTTATAGGCACGAAATCAAAAGCTGCAACCTCTTGCAACACACTTTCAAAGTTGGTGCGCTCCAAAAGGTCGTGTCATTCGTCGTGATCTTCGGTGTAACGTGACTGGCCCTGGCGATCGCCCTGGAATGGTGTAGGGAACGCGATCGCGCCTGAGCCGCAATCCTGAACGATGGGACCCAGGGCCGATCAGCCGTCTTAAACTCGGCAACAGATAGCTGTAACGGTTGACCTGTGAGGAATGCAGACATCCACATATTTCTGCGTGAAGGGGGAAGTTGCATGTTAAAATCTGTAGCAATTATGAGAACTGTGTTGAAGAGGTTATTGCGCCAATGGAAGCTGCTCTGCTGTTAGCCAAACTGCCTGAAGCTTATTCTTTGTTTGATCCTCTGGTAGATGTGTTGCCTGTCATCCCTGTCTTCTTTTTGTTGCTGGCGTTTGTCTGGCAGGCAGCAGTGGGTTTTAGATAAATTTTTGCGATTCTCCTCAGAGAAGCGCTCCATTTCATTTACTTTGCATAGCCGCATCCTTAGCTTTTAGGGATGCGGCTTTTTTATCTGCGTCTTAAGAGAAAGTTGTTGTTGGCGGGGGCGGCAGCAAACCTGTGGCAGCATGAGGGCGATCGCGTAGCTGGCTGCAGCAATTGGAGGGCTAATCGCCCAAGTGCCCATGGTTGCTAATCTCTTTAAACCATCCCGGCTTCCTAAAGAAACCACCGAAGCGGCGGCTGAGATTCGGGTCAAAGGCACGGTGCAGGGCGTCGGCTTTCGCCCTACGGTGTACCGCTTGGCGCGAGTCTGCCAACTGCGGGGCGAGGTATTCAACGATGCGGCCGGAGTGGTGATCCGCGTGGCGGGCATGGCCCCCCAGATTGATCGATTTCTGGCTTGCCTACTGGCAGAGGCTCCGCCCCTGTCGCGCATCACAACGATGCAGCGTTGCGAAATTGACTGCACCACCATTCTCCAAACCAATTTCGAAATTACTTCCAGCCGCGCGGGACACCGCCGCACCCAAATTTCTCCCGACGCGGCCACCTGTCCCCAGTGTTTGTCCGACACGCTGAATCTGGCAAGCCGCTTTTCCCGCTATCCCTTCACCAATTGCACCCACTGCGGCCCCCGCCTCAGCATCATTCGCCACATTCCTTACGATCGCGCCCATACCAGCATGGCCTCCTTTCCCATGTGCCCGGCGTGTCAGGCCGAATACGACGATCCATTGAACCGGCGCTTTCACGCTCAGCCCGTCGCCTGCGATCGCTGCGGTCCCCAAGCCTGGCTCGAACGGGCCGACGATCATCCCATCAGCTCCGAGTTGGCCGCGCTGAATGCGGTGGACGCGGCTGCCACCCTGCTCCAGCAGGGTGAAATTGTGGCGATCAAGGGCTTGGGCGGCATTCACCTCGCCTGCGATGCGACGAACGAAGTGGCTGTCCAACGATTGCGCGATCGCAAACACCGCTACCACAAACCCTTTGCCCTCATGGTGCGCGACCTCGCCGTCATCGCCCCCTATTGCGAGATCAGCGACGCCGAACGCCAACTTCTCCAAAGCCCCGCCGCGCCCATCGTGCTGCTGACAAGAAAACCTGAGACATTGAATGCTTCTGTGAGGGTAAGGCATCCAGCCCCCAACCCCCATTCACCTATCACCCCAACACCCATTCACCCATTCACCCATTCACCCAGCCACCCAGCCACTCCCCCCCTCGCCCCCTCTGTCTCGCCCCATCTGCCCACCCTCGGCGTCATGTTGCCCTACACGCCGCTGCATCACCTGCTGCTCCAGCAACTGGATCGGCCCATCGTGCTCACCAGTGGCAATCGCTCCGACGAACCCCAGTGCATTAGTAATGACGAAGCGCGGGCAAAACTGGGCGACATCGCCACTTACTTTTTGCTGCACGATCGCGACATTGTGAATCGGGTTGATGATTCCGTGGTGCGGGTGGTGCAGGGTCAGCGCCAAACGTTGCGGCGAGCCCGAGGATACGCGCCCTCACCGTTGCTGCTGCCCCCTGGCTTTGAACATGCCCCCCCAATGCTCGCGATGGGCGGTGAACTGAAAAGCACGTTTTGCCTGATGCGGGAGGGCGAAGCGATTTTGTCGCAGCATTTGGGCGATTTGGAAAATGCCGTCGCCTTTGAGGCATATCAGGAAACGCTGCGACTGTATCAGGATCTGTTTGAGCACGAGCCCGCCGCGATCGCCGCCGACCTCCACCCCGATTACCTGTCCAGCAAACTGGCTCACGACCTCGCGACCGACCGCAACCTGCCCCTCTACGGCATCCAGCATCACCATGCCCACATCGCGGCGACGATGGTGGAGCACAGCCTCCCCATCGATACCGCCCCCGTGCTCGGCATTGCCTTGGATGGCCTGGGCTACGGCGACGACGATACCCTTTGGGGCGGCGAATTCCTGATAGCGGACTATCAAACCTGTCAGCGCGTCGCCCAGTTTGAACCCATCGCGATGCTGGGTGGAGCCCAGGCGACCCGGCAACCCTGGCGCAACACCTACGCCCAGTTAATGAATGCCCTCGGCTGGCAGACTCTACAATCCCGGTTTGGCGATCTGGAGCTGGTGCAGTTCCTGGCAGCACAGCCGCGCGGCATTCTGGATCAAATGCTGACCACGGGCACGCGATCGCCCCGCGCCTCCTCTGCCGGACGGTTGTTCGATGCCGTCGCCGCTGCCGTAGGCATCTGTCGCGACTCTGTCAGTTACGAAGGTCAAGGCGCGATCGAACTCGAAGCGCTCATTACCCCTGATGATCTCGATGTCTCGCCCTATCCCTTTGCAGTCAAGGCTGATGGCGATCGCCCCATCCTCTCGGCGACTCCGATGTGGCCGGAGCTGCTGCAAGATCTCCAGCAGGGAGCGAATGCCGCCACCATCGCCGCTCGATTTCACCTGGGATTGGCGGCGGCGATCGCTCACCTCGCCACCGACCTCGCCCACCATCACCAACTTACTCAGGTCATTCTCTCCGGCGGCGTCTTTCAAAATCAGGTGTTGCTTGTCGCCGTGCAACAGCAGCTTCAGCAATCTGGCTTAACCGTTCTCATTCCCCACGCAGTGCCCGCCAACGATGGCGGGATCGCCCTGGGGCAGGGAGCGATCTCCGCCGCCCGTCATCTGTCTGCTGCGTCCCATTAATCCTTAATCAAATGCCCGCAACCTACGCCCCAATGTGTCCGACCTCACCTAACCTCTCCTTGGCAAGGAGAGGAACCGGACTTCCTTGCCCAATTTTCCATAAACCTCTCCTTTTGAAGGAGAGGTGCCACAGGCGGTGAGGTTCCTTCAACCCTTCAGCAATATTCCAACCCTCTTTGAAAACGGACATTCCATCATGTGTTTAGGCATTCCCGGACAAATTCTTGAAATCAGCGATCGCGAACAGCAGCTCGCGATCGTCGATATCGGTGGCGTGCGGCGGCCCGTCAACATTGCCTGCATCATCGATGACGATCACCCCCTAGAAGACTGCATCGGCGATTGGGTGCTCGTCCACGTCGGCTTCGCCATGAATCGTATCGACCCCGACGAAGCCCAACTCACCCTCGATTTGCTCGAAGAATTGGCCGAAGTCCACGCCACGATCGCCAGTACAGACGCCGACTTGGCGGCAACCGCCCGCCATTAACCTGATAGGCTACCTGCCCCTGACTCGCCTCGACGGTCATCCCAACTCTGACATCCGCAATCCCCAACCGCCATGAAATACGTTCAAGAATTCCGCGATCCCCAAAAAGCCCAAGGTCTACTCCACGAAATCGAGGCCCTGGGACGGCAGCTTACCCAAGACCGCCCCGGCCCCATCAAAATCATGGAAATCTGCGGCGGCCATACCCACTCCATCTTTAAATATGGGCTGGAGTCGCTGCTGCCGCCCACTGTGGAACTGGTGCATGGCCCCGGCTGCCCGGTGTGCATCATGCCGAAGGGCCGACTGGATGACGCGATCTCGATCGCCCAGCAGCCCCACGTCATTCTCACCACTTTTGGCGACGTGATGCGAGTGCCTGGTTCTCAGCAAAGCCTGCTCCAGGCCAAGGCCGAGGGAGCCGACATCCGCATGGTGTATTCGCCGTTGGATGCGCTGAAGCTAGCGCGGGAAAATCCGGAGCGGGAAGTGGTGTTTTTTGCGATCGGCTTTGAAACCACCGCCCCCAGCACCGCCCTCACCGTGCTGCAAGCCAAGCGCGAGGGCGTGACCAACTTCAGTCTGTTCTGCAATCATGTTCTCGTCGTCCCCGCACTGGAAGCGCTGCTCAGCAATCCTGACTTGCAGCTCGACGGCTTCATCGGCCCCGGTCACGTCAGCATGGTCATCGGGGCGCGGCCCTATCAGGTCATTGCGGAACGCTATGGCAAACCCGTCACGATCGCGGGCTTCGAGCCGCTAGATATTCTGCAATCCCTCTGGATGGTGCTGCGCCAACTGGCCCAGGGTCGCTGCGAAGTGGAGAACCAGTACACGCGCCTGGTGAATCATGACGGCAACGCGGTGGCTTTGGATGCCCTCGCCCAAGTCTTCACCGTGCGAGAACAGTTCGAGTGGCGCGGTTTGGGCGACATCCCTGCTTCCGGCTTCAAGATGCATCCCAATTACGCCCAGTTCGACGCCGAGGCGAAATTCACCCTGCCCCACCAGCGCATCGCCGACCACAAGGCTTGTGCCTGTGGCGAAATCCTCCAAGGCGTCAAAAAGCCCTGGGAATGCAAGGTCTTCGGCACCGCCTGCACCCCCGAACATCCCATCGGGGCTTGCATGGTGTCTTCCGAGGGAGCCTGTGCGGCCTACTACAAGTACGGCGCGACTCAAACGCCCCAAAAGTCCGAAGCGCTGGCAAAATCGCACTAACGTTAGGTCAATACCTTTTCATAGCAGCGGCTCTCGGGGTCGTCGTAATGGCCAAAGCAGGGAATCGCCTGGAATCCGGCCCGAGTGTACAAATGCAGCGAAGCGGGTTGGGCTTCGCCCGTTTCGAGACAGAGGTGGGTGTAGCCCCAAGCGATCGCTGCCGCCTCAGCGGTGGCCAACAGTTGCTTGCCAATGCCCTGATTGCGAAACGGCGATCGCACATACAGCCGTTTCAACTCCGCCTTGGTCTCGGTAAATGGCCGCACCGCCACACAGCCCGCTACTTGATCTGCCACATAAGCTACCCAAAATCCACTACGCGGCTGCGCCAAATCCTCATGCCTCATTCCATAGAGTTCAGTGACGTAATCCGCATACAGTTCGGTGAGATGTTGATCCAGTTCGCGCACCAGGGCTTGCGCCTCAGCACTCGCAAAATCACCGGATAGAATCTGGCAAACTGCCGCTGTCATGACTAATATCGCCCACCTTGTTTAATTGTGAAAAGCTGAGTCCAGTTGTGGATAGCCTTAAGCATGGCCTCCCCAACGTCTCACTATAGCCACGATCAGCCTGAAGACAGTGAACCAATTGGCGGCCCACATCATACGCATAGGAGTCGGCTGACCGCGTTACTGGCCGCTCTTGTGGATGGGCTTAGACCACCTTCATTAGGCAACTTCCTCAACGGCTACTTGTCCCTCAACTGCTTGGCTGATAACTATTCCTATTCATTGCCATCAAAAATATTTCGTGCCGCAGGAAAGGGAGGTGACGCTTCAGATATAGAATATATTCAATGTTTATTACGTCTTGCATCGATCCATTTCGAGGTAAGACCGCTTGTTCTCGACCAGTGCTTTTAACTCTTATGACGATCGCGCATGTTCCCTGGCTCACCCTACTGATGCTGCTACCGCTGGTGGCAGCCCTGTTCACGCCGCTCATTCCCAAGTCTGGCAACTATTACTGGTGCCGTTGGTATGCCGTCGGCGTCGGGAGTTTAGAGCTAGTACTCATGAGCCTTCTCTTTTGGACGCACTACGATGCCACTAACGCCAAATTTCAAATTGTCGAAAGCTTTGCTTGGCTCCCAACCCTCGGACTCAACTGGACGGTTTCCGTCGATGGTTTGTCTGCCCCACTCGTGCTGCTGGCCTGCTTAGTCACCACCCTCTCCATGGCTGCCGCCTGGCGCGTTAATCGTCGCCCCCGGTTGTTTTTTGCCCTCATGCTGGTGCTATACGCCGCCCAAATTGGCGTCTTTGTCGCTCAAGACCTGCTGCTGTTCTTCATCATGTGGGAGGTGGAGCTCGTCCCCGTCTACCTATTGGTCAGCATCTGGGGGGGGCAAAATCGGCGCTACGCCGCCACTAAGTTTTTGATGTATACGGCGGCGGCTTCCATTTTTATTCTGGTAGCCGCCTTGGCGATGGCTTTCTATGGCGATTGGGTGACGTTTGATATTGCCCAGTTGCAGCTCAAGTCTTTTCCCCTACAGCTCGAACTCCTGCTCTATGCCGGACTGCTGGTGGCTTTTGGGGTAAAGCTCGCGATTTTCCCCTTTCACACCTGGCTGCCCGATGCCCATGGCGAAGCGTCGTCGCCCGTCTCGATGATATTAGCGGGCGTGTTGTTAAAGATGGGGGGCTATGGATTGATTCGCTTCAATCTCGAACTTTTGCCGCATGCCCATGTTTATTTTGCTCCCGTTTTGGCAGTGTTGGGCGTCATCAACATTGTCTACGGCGGGCTGAACTCCTTCGCCCAGACCAACATGAAGCGCCGCCTGGCCTATTCATCGATCTCGCATATGGGTTTTGTGCTGCTGGGTATTGCCTCCTTTACCGATTTGGGGATTAGTGGAGCCCTCCTACAAATGCTCTCCCACGGGTTGATTGCCTCGGTATTATTCTTCTTGGCTGGGGTAACTTACGATCGCACCCACACCATGATGATGAACGAGATGAGCAACATTGGTCAGGCGTTACCCCGGGTGTTTGCGCTCTTCACAGTGGCGGCAATGGCCTCGCTCGCCTTACCCGGGATGAGCGGCTTTGCCGGCGAGGTGGCAGTGTTTGTCGGCTTTACGACCAGTGGCGCTTACACCGATACCTTTCGAATGGTGATGGTCGGGCTCTCGGCTGTGGGTTTGATTCTGACGCCAATTTACCTGCTATCGATGCTCAGGCAAGTATTTTATGGGGCCAAACTTCCTCCCACGTGTGACGTTTTGCCCTTCTGCGATATGGATGACTTGGATCTCAAAATCCAGGGCAATGATGAACCATCTTGTTTTGGCAACAACTGTGATTTGCCAGGTCAAGCCAAATTTGATGATGCGAGCCCGCGCGAAATCCTGATCGCGGTGTGTCTTCTCGCGCTGATTGTGGGTATTGGCTTCTATCCCAAACTCGTGACGCAGATGTATGACGCTAAAACGGTGGCAGTCAACGCTGCTGTCACGCAGGTCTATCAGGAGATGGCGCTAGACAAGCCGCAATTTTATGCGGCGACTGTTATTCCTGCCCCCTGACTCCCCTGATTTCAACAAAATCGAGCATGACTTTGCCATCTTGAAAAAGATTTTGGCCTATGCCCCCGACGGCACCACCCTAGATGAAGTCGTGGCCAACTATGGCTGTGCCTGAAGCTAACCCAATTCTCATGCTTAATTAGATCGCTAATAATGCTGAAATCTCGGGTGAAATGCGGAATTGAAGATGTGCAAGACGATCGCTGTAGCAAGTGAGAGGCGATCGCAGATCGGACGTGCGGAAGGGTTTCCACCACTGTCAAAATCTACCTGACAAACTCGGATGAGGGTCAGCCCTCATCCATTGCCGTAAAGCCTTAAGCCGCGTCAAACGGCTGCTGAATTTGCTTCAGGAGCTGATAAAACGGCTCCCAGTCATTCTCCGCCACGATGGGTTCCCAAATCGCTTCAATTTTGGGGCGCAGCAGCACCGTCTGCGGATTAGTTTGACGTAGGCGCAGTGACATCTGCGTTAACGCTGCCGCAGACTGGGTTTGCAAGGCTTGTTGATAGCGCTGTCGCCATTGTTCCAGCAAGGCCTGGGCTCCGGCATCGGACGCTTGCATCGTGGCGGCAAAAATGGGGGCATCGGCATTCACCCAATCGGGAGAAAATTGCGCCGCCAGCGAGCAGAAGAAGTCGTGGTAGCCTACCGAGACCGAGTTGAGTAAGTCCAAAGTTTGATTGATCAGGTCAGTGGCGAGGGGTTCCTCTAGGGACTCGAACCCCAGTTTGTGCAACATGCGTTGCGAATAATAGTGCCAGTAACGATCTTCAAAGCGATCGATCACCGCTTCCATCTCCGCTTGGGGCATGACTCGCTGCAAGGGCTTTTGCAGCATCTTCAAATTGAGTTGGCAAATGGCCGGTTGGTTGCGGTAGCAGTAGCGACTGCCGTAGTCAAAGTAAGCGGCGGTGAATTTGGGATCGTACTGATCGATGAAGGCGTAGGGGCCATAGTCAAAGCTTTCCCCCGTGATGGACATGTTGTCGGTGTTCAGCACCGCGTGACAAAAGCCCACCGACATCCACTGGGCGACGAGTTCGGCAGTGCGTTCCACCAATTCACGGTAAAACTGGAGATAGCGGTTGTGGCGATCGCTCACCCCCTGGGCTGTCGGATAGTAATACTCAATCACGTGCTCCAGCAACCGCTGAATCAGGTCGGTGCGATCCAAATAATCCAGCCGTTCAAAGGTGCCAAACCGAATGTGCGAGCGGCTAAACCGCACCATGACCGACGATCGCGTCGGCGACGGTTCATCCCCGCGAAACAGTTGTTCCCCCGTTTCAATCATGCTCAGGGTGCGCGAGGTGCGCACGCCCAAGGCATGGAGGGCTTCTGCTGCCAAGACCTCGCGCACGCCCCCTTTTAGCGTCAGGCGACCATCGCCCCCACGAGAATAGGGGGTGGTGCCCGAGCCTTTGGTGCCAAAGTCATAGAGCTGACCGTCTTGGCCCCTCACCTGCCCATAGAGAAAGCCGCGACCATCGCCCAAAAAGGCGTTGTACGCGCCGAACTGATAGCCGTGGTAGCGCAGCGCAAGGAAGGGCGATCGCCCCTGAAACTGACCAAACGCTTCCACAAAATGGTCATCACTCACCGCTGCCGGGTCGAGCTCCAACTGCTGCAACACCGCATCATTACGAAACCGCAGCAGCGCTTGTGGAAATTCTGCTGCCGCCACTTCATCGTAATAATCATCCCCAATGGACTCCAGGGCGGGCACATAGTCCAATGACAGCAACGGATTGGCTTGTGTAGCGACGGTCATAAGCAATTGCGACTTTTTTCTCTCAACTTAAGAAAAGTGTAGGTTGTTAAAGTCCATTTGGCTAAGGATGGCAGGGTGTGAGGGTGTGAGGGTGTGAGGGTGGCAGCGTGGGAATATCCACCCTCCCGCCTACTCCACTTACCTCACCAACTCACCCATCCACTCCACCCACTCCACCTACTCACCCACTCCACTTACCCAATCCGCCACAGGTGCGATACCCTTCTCACAGCCACGTTGGGAGAAATTACATGGTCATGGGAGGCACGGGCAGCTCGAATAATTTGCTGGGCAGCCGCTATCGCATTTTGCGCGAGTTAGGGCGGGGGGGCTTTGGCTATACCTACCTGGCCGAAGATGTGAACCGATTTAATGAACTGTGCGTACTCAAAGAGTTTTTGCCGCAGGTCAATGATGATGAGTCTTTGCGCAAGGCGAAGCAGCTATTTGAGCGCGAAGCCGATGTGCTCTATCAGCTCAATCATCCGCAAATTCCTAAGTTTCGCGAACTGCTGCGGGTGAAAGACCGGGGACGAGGGCGCTTGTTTCTCGTACAGGATTATGTCGAAGGCCCCACCTATCAAGAACTCCTCGAAACTCGGCTCAACGCAGGCAATCGGTTTGCCGAGTCAGAAGTGATTCAGCTATTGCAGCGGGTGTTGCCAGTGCTTAGCTACTTGCATAGCATCGGCGTAATTCACCGTGACATTGCTCCCGATAACTTGATCTCGCGCAATACGGACGGTCTGCCCGTGCTGATCGATTTTGGCGGCGTGAAGCAATTGGCGACGGTGGTACAGCAACAAGTGACTCATGATGGCGTGCCGACTCGCTTGGGCAAAGCCGGGTATGCCCCTGAGGAACAGATGGAATCGGGACAGGTATCGCCCAGTTCAGATTTATATGCGTTGGCGGTGACGGCATTAGTGCTGCTAACGGGGCAAGCGCCCGACGCCCTGTACGATCGCTACACCCAGCGCTGGCGGTGGCAAGACTATGTGACCCTGAGTCCTCGTTTAGCGACGGTGTTGGAACGGATGCTGGCCCCTCGCGTGGGCGATCGCTACTCTTCGGCAACGGCGGTGGCCCAAGCCCTCGCAAGTCACGACCTCTACCCCACTCCAGGCTATGCCAACGGCAACCGCTACCCCGAGCCGACGGTAGCCGTGGCACCGGGCCGGGGCACTGACCCCAGCACAATGGTGGCAGCCCCTGGTTCCTCGCCCGCCCCCATCAAACCCCCGAAACAGTCGCGTCCCAATCCGACCGGGGGCTGCTTTCAGGCCTTTTTTGGGCTGCTGTTGCTGATCGGCTCCATTGGTCTGGTGTGGTGGATTGCCACTCGTTGGGAACCGAACGGCCCCCTGACGAATCCCGAAGGGAACCCGCCGGAAGAGACGCAGCCCGGTGACGCTACAAATCCGACTTTTTCGCCGGAAGAACAGGCCCGCAAAGCCCAACTCCGGCAGCGCCGCGAACGCTTGCAGGTGGATGAGCGCTACCTTGTCGCCGTAACGGATCAGTTGTTCTACAGCCAGTTTGCCGAAATTCAGCGCCCGCTGAGCGACGATCCTGCCGATGCGGAACTGCGCGCCGAGTGGGATGGTATCGCTAACGAGGTGCTTGATGTCCTGGAGGCGGAACTGAGTGCCCAGGCCCGGCAACGGTTGGGCAGCTACGGCGCGGGCGATCGCGACCAGTGGCGGCAGCGCGTGAACCCAGAATACGTCAGCACTCGCGCCCTCTATGACCTGACCGATGCGAAATTTGCCTATCTGTATCCGCAAGCGGCCCAGCAAAACTTCATTGACCAGCCAATTGGGCAAATCTGGCATGGTCTCGCCGATGACCGGGTGCGGGGCATTGAGTCCGGCGAACTGCTCGAAGAGATTCGCTTTGCCAGCGGCGAATTTAGCCAGTCGTTGCGCGATCGCTTGGGGCCAGGCGAAGGCCGCATCTACATCCTGAATCTGAGTGAGGGCCAACTCATGCGGCTCAACCTGCAAGCCGCCCCAGACACCACGCGCCTGTCAATTTATGTCCCTAGTCCCGACGATACGCTGCCTTTCTTGCTCGAAGATTCCCGCGATCGCACATGGTCGGGCACTCTGCCCCAGTCAGGCTATTACGAAATCACCGTGGTGAATACGCAAACGGCGGCGTTGAACTACGCCTTGGATGTCAGCGTTGATAACGTCACCTCCACCCCGACCGAGCCCGCCCCCGCTGAAGATAAAAACTAGGCTCTGCTACTCATTCCGGTGGCGTTCAGGCCGATTGAATGCCGCCGGAATCCTTCACAGTCCTCGCCTTTTTAATCGCAGGGGGCTCGGTAAATTCCGCGTGGGGACAAGGTCACTGGGAAGACCATTTCTAAGTACTCAACTTGATAACAAAGGCTCAAGTGCTCGAACTATGGCAAAGGTTCGAGTATAAGCTTGAAACATGTTCCGGGCCATGAGACATGATAATGCCGGATGAAAGAGTGGGGCTAAGACACAGGCTTCGACAATTAAGACGCAGAAAGAACGAGAGCCCCAGTAAGATTACACATCCAGAGCGATGGCTCGCCTTGCTAGGGGCGGCGGGCTTCTTTACTTTCCTTGGAACAGTTATCGCTCAAGGTGTCGAAAGCTATACAGCAATGAATCTTGAGCGACAAAAGTATGAATACGAACTTATTTCATCAATTCTGTCAGACCCAGAAATAGAGAAAAACGACGCAGCTAATCAGTTACTCTTCCTGATCAAAATAGAAGCGATTCAAGCGCTAAACACAGAAGTCTTAGAAGAAGCGGCCAGCACACCGGAAAACCTCCCAAAGTTACCAGAAGCCCCACTCAATCGACGAGCAGCAGGAACAAGCCGATGATAATCACCATTTGCGGTTTCAAGGGCGATGTAGGTAAGACCACAACTTGCCTACACTTAGAGGGTGTTTTAAAAGTCGTGCAATGAGTAAAAAAGCTTTCTCAGTATAGGCTACAAGTATTGATGTACGGAGCCCTGAGAAAGCTGATGGTTAAAGAGTATCCCAGCGACCTGCCCCGCGACCAATTCGACTTATTGAGCGACCTGCTGCCGCCCGCGAAACCGGGAGGACGTCCGCGCACGGTGGATGTCCATGCGGTGCTCAATGCCATTCTGTATGTGTTGGTCGAAGGGGTGCGCTGGCGTGCTCTCCCGGGTGACTTTCCCCCCTGGCAGACGGTGTACACCTATTTCCGGAACTGGCGCAAAGATGG